>JAYFNP010000255.1:0-4281 GCA_034933385.1 Burkholderiaceae bacterium
AGCATTTGCGAGAGAACGTTCGGGGTGCCAGGTTTGGCATCCATCAAATCGTCAGCAAGAAGAACGGCAAACGGTTCATTTCCAACAACGGGTTGCGCACACAGTACTGCGTGCCCTAAGCCGAGCGGTGCCGGTTGACGAATATAGATACAAGAGACATTTTTCGGAAGGATGTTATGCACCTGTTGCAACAATTCGGCTCTTCCACTCGCTAAAAGTGCGTTCTCCAGTTCCTGGGCAGTATCAAAATGATCCTCGATCGCCCGCTTGTGGCGGCCTGTCACAAAAATCATTTCGGTGATTCCGGCTTCGATGGCTTCTTCAACTGCATATTGCACCAAAGGCTTGTCAACCACAGTCAACATTTCTTTGGGTTGTGCTTTGGAAGCCGGGAGAAAACGCGTCCCCAGACCAGCCACCGGGAATACGGCTTTAGTGATCTTGCTCATTATGTCTGTTGCATGAGTTCAATGAATTCTGCTTCAGAAAGTATAGTAAGGCCTAAGGTTTGCGCCTTGACGAATTTACTACCTGGTTCATGACCTGCAACAATAAAACTTGTTTTTCCTGATACCGAACTGCTTACTTTGCCTCCTCGGGCTTCGATCATTTGGGTCGCATTTTCTCTGGTAAGGCTCGGTAGCGTACCCGTTAGCACGAAGGTTTTCCCCTGAAATGGCAGTTTTTGTGCAGCAGTAGGTTCACCATCGTTCCAGTGAACACCGGCCAGACGCAACTGCTCGATCAACGACACATTTAACGGATCGGAGAGAAATTCGATAATCGAGCGAGCCACAATTGGCCCGACGTCTGGAACAGCCTGCAATTCTTCTTCCGAAGCGCAGCGTAGCGCATCCAGGTTGCCGAAATGAGCCGCCAGGGTTTTGGCCGTCGATTCACCGACATGCCGAATGCCGAGCGCATACAGAAAGCGTGCCAGTGTGGTCGTCTTTGACCGTTCCAGAGCCATTCCCACGTTTTGAGCCGATTTATTGGCCATGCGATCCAGCGCCGCCAGCGATGCTGGTTCCAATCGGTACAAATCGGCTGCGGTCGTGACAAGACCGCGATCCACCAATTGGTCAATCAACTGTTCGCCGAGTCCGTCAATATCCATAGCTTTGCGCGATGCAAAATGCTGCAAACCAGCTTTTCGTTGTGCCGCGCAACGTACCCAACCGCCCGAGCAACGCGCAATCGCCTCATCCTGTGGCTTGACAATTGGTGAGCCGCACACCGGGCAACAGAGGGGCATCATGAATACGCGCGTTTCTGCTGGACGTCTTTCCGGAACATGTGCAACCACTTCGGGGATCACGTCGCCAGCACGGCGCACGATTACCGTATCGCCGATGCGGATGTCCTTGCGCCTGATCTCATCCTCGTTATGCAAAGTCGCATTGGTCACGGTAACACCGCCGACAAACACCGGCGCGAGCCGCGCAACGGGTGTAATCGCGCCGGTGCGCCCGACCTGAACCTCAATATCCAGCACGACCGTTAATGCTTCTTCTGCCGGGAATTTGTGAGCAATGGCAAAGCGCGGCGCCCGTGTGACGAAGCCGAGCTGTTGCTGCTGTTCTATATGGTTGACCTTGTACACAACGCCGTCGATGTCATATGGCAATCGTTCACGTTTTGCACCAACTTGCCGGAAAAAACCGAGCAGGCCATCTGCGCCTGTGACTATGGCGCGCTCGCTGCATACCGGGACGCCCAATTCTAGGTACCAGTCGAGCAATGCCGAATGGGTCAAGGGCATGTCCGCGCCCTCCAGTGCGCCAATGCCGTAGGCGAAAAAACGTAACGGCCGTTGCGCAGTGATACGCGAATCCAACTGACGCAAGCTGCCGGCTGCAGCATTGCGAGGATTGGCAAATTCTTTATGCCCAGTATCACGCTGACGGGCGTTCAGACGTTCAAAATCGTTCTTAAACATCAGCACTTCGCCGCGCACGTCGAGCACTGTTGGCGGATGGACAGTTGCCAGGCTCAACGGTATCGCGCGGACGGTACGAATGTTGGCCGTTACGTCTTCCCCCGTTTCACCGTCACCACGGGTGGCAGCTTGCACCAAGACCCCATTTTCGTAGCGTAGATTGATAGCCAACCCGTCGAATTTGAGTTCTACTGCATAGTCGACATGGTCGGTTCGCAAGCCATCCATGACACGACGATCGAACGCGACGATATCATTATCGTCGAACCCGTTGGCTAGCGACAGCATTGGTACGGCGTGTACTACCTGCGCGAATTGTGCCAGTGGCATGCCACCAACGCGTTGTGTCGGGGATTGCGGGGTGACCAGTTCCGGATGCGCAACTTCCAACGCAAGCAATTCCCGGAACAATCTGTCATATTCTGCATCCGGGATAGTTGGCGCATCAAGAACGTAGTAGGCATAATTGTGGCGATTCAGCTCGGCGCTGAGCCATGCAGCGCGTTTCTGCCAGTCATCGTTGGCCGAAACAGCATCAGTCTTCTTTTGCGCTTTCTCGGAAGCAAACAGATCTGCTTGCATATCTGACACGAAATCAGGCGAACAGGCGCAATGCGCGCGTAGATCCAGCAGGAATATCAGCTTGCTCCATGTCCTGATAGAACGCTCTGACCTGCCCTGCTATTTCTTGCAACATTTCATCCGTCAATGCTTGACCACTGTCATCGACAATTGCGCCATCCAGCCGTTTCGTCAACGATTGCGCACAGGCAATCATTGCGCCAAACCCGTCCTGTTGCGGTCCAACGCGTGGTACATCAAGCAATAGTGTCAGACGAGATGTATGTTCTGCGGTTACCGTTTCGTTGGTCGTCAGCACAAATATGGGATTGCCGTCCGGGTCAAGCATGGCAAAACGACCATCTGGACGTACATCGAATCCCTGACGTTCCAATGCCGCCAACAAGGTACCGATTGCCCAAGGTGCGCCGTTCGAACGGATATTGATACTCAAACGTGCGTCATGGTCGATGACGAATTGGCGTAAAGCTCGGGCAATTGTCATTACTTGCGGCATATCGGGGATTTCTGGTTCAGCACCAATTTCATCGGCTATCTGTCGCAAACGCATCACCAGTTCGGAATATTCCAGTTCGTTCAGCGCACCGCTTCGATTGGCCAGTTGTACCCCTGCCTGCAATTCTCGATAGGTGTCGCCGTACACGATTGGCTGCCAACCCTCTGGCTTCCCGATGCTGGTTTCCACCAGCCCCATGAAATGCACCGGTTTGCTACCGACATGCCGCAGCGTTTGCAGTAGCGGGATCAGTTTCTCACCTGATACTGTGCTCTCCAGAATCAACGGTATCGCACAATCGATTCTGGTATCCACAGGGAGTTCTGCGGGAGCCTTGCCGCCTGTCCCAACATTTTCTTCCTCTGGTACAGCGCTGTCCGAAACGACTTGCGACGGTTCAGTCGGCATAACAAAGTCATGTTCCGCGAATACCGGCTCTTGACGTTCATCGCTGGCTGGCTGAGCAGGTGGCTCGGTTGGTGAAACAGGCGGTGCAGCCGGCGTCATCAGAACATCGTCCGGTTCGTCGGAAAAGGCCCGCTCAACATTTTTCCTGGCACGATATTCATGCAATTTGTTATAACCGACGACACCAGCCACAATTACGCAGCCAATAACGATCAAGCTTATCTGTAGGTCTGTCATGCTGCTTGCACCTCTGAAGCCAATTCAGCGGCAGATTCCAGATCCACCACCACGATTCGCGATACCCCTTGTTCTTGCATTGTCACACCAATCAGCTGCTGCGCCATTTCCATCGCAATCTTGTTGTGTGAAATGAACAAAAACTGCGTGTTGCCGGACATTCGTTTGACCATGTTACAAAAACGCGCCGTATTGGCGTCGTCGAGTGGCGCGTCCACTTCGTCCAGCAGGCAAAAAGGTGCCGGATTGAGCTGGAACAGGGCGAACACCAGTGCAATCGCCGTCAAAGCTTTTTCGCCGCCAGACAAAAGATTGATGGTGGCGTTCTTCTTACCGGGTGGTTGCGCCATCACCTGTACGCCGGCATCGAGAATTTCATCGCCAGTCATGGTCAGCTTGGCCTGTCCACCGCCGAACAAAATCGGAAACAGTTCTGCGAAATGTCCATTTACCGTGTCAAAAGTTTCTTGAAGCAAGTCGCGCGTCTCCCTGTCAATTCGGCGAATGGCATCTTCAAGCGTACCAATAGCCTCGTTCAGGTCGGCATGCTGCGCGTCAAGAAAACGTTTTCTGTCAGATGCTAGCACCAATTCATCCAGTGCGGCCAGATTGACCGCGC
>JAYFNP010000256.1:0-2286 GCA_034933385.1 Burkholderiaceae bacterium
AAAACTGCCGACTGACTTTGTTCTCGTCTGGGCGAACAATCCCTACATCAAGAGATGCAACCAAAGTTTCATATTCATCAACGCCAACAACTATTGCAGGTTTGCCAATCAACTCTGCTGCCTGGGTCACATCTGTATAAGCCACAATCAGATCACCAGGCAAGACAACCTGATTCATTTTGTAATTACCAAGATACGGTTTAAAACCATCGAGGCGAAAACCACCACCCCGCTCAAATGATTTCAGCGTAACAAGCGCCGTGTTATGTGAGTTAACAAGTTCTTTACTTGAATACGATTTACCCTTAACCACTTCAGCGATTTCACCGACAGTTGCCTCTCGCCACCCCCGTGGCACCAACCCCAACTCCGATTCTTCAAACCCATCCGGAAACAGCGCCGCGGTGGCTTTATCCATCCCTTCCGGTTCGCGGCCTGCGGCTTTGGCGTGCACGGGATCGAAATCGACAAACCACGATTTGAACAGCGCCTGTGCGATCGCTTCGAGCGTGGCGTTGGTTTCGCGCAGCAGGGTGATGCGGTCGTCGATTGAGCCAAGAATTTCTGCAATGATTTTTTGTTCATTAAGATCAGGAACCGGGATTTTTACTAGCCGCAATTCAGCTTGCCGAATTCCCTGCACGGTTGTTCCCGTTGCTCGACCCAATATATCGGATCTAACTTGGTCATTCCGAAGGACATAGTACAGAAAACGGCCGTCAAGTATTCCTTTGCGTGGTCTAATAGCAAAAAGCCTTTGTCCCAATACCCAGTCAACGTCTGAATGCAAATAAGCAAGCTCACCGAGTGGTGCTTCTGACGTCATCAATACATCCCCCGAACACAAGGGGGTTTTCATCCATTTTTTATAAAGTGCCGCATCAACAAAGCGAGCTTCATCCGCATCAAGCATGACACGACCATCTTTGATAAGTTTGGCTGAAATGACACGGTGTCCTTGAGATGTGAAGTCGCCACCGAGCTTTAATGGCGTTACACCGCGTCGGTCGACAATATCTTCAATTACATCATCAAGCTTTACCCAGGAAACATCAGAACTCATACCCCAGCCCTCCCAGCTTTTGCCGGATGAGTGCATCCAGTTCCGCGCCCTTCGCCATCTGTTCGCCCAGCTTGGCCGTCAGCGCGGCCATTTTTTCGGCAAACGCTTCATCGTCATCCTCGACCACTTCCGCACCGACATAGCGCCCCGGTGTGAGCACATGGCCATTGTCGGCAATCTGTTGCAATGTGGCGCTTTTGCAGAAGCCGGGAATGTCCGCATAGGCGGCATCGCCGTTGCGCCAAGCGTGCACGGTGCTGGCGATTTTTTCGATGACTTCATCGGTGAATTCGGATTGCACGCGGCTGATCATGCTGCCGCATTTGCGCGCGTCGATGAATAACACTTCACCCTGGCGGTGCGTCTTGGTTTTGGTTAGGAACCACAGGCAGGCCGGAATCTGCGTGTTGAAGAACAGTTGCCCAGGCAAGGCGATCATGCATTCGACCTTGTCACACTCGACCATCGCGCGGCGGATGTCGTCTTCGCTGTTCTGCGTCGAGCTCATGCTGCCATTGGCCAGCACAATGCCAGCGCGCCCGGTCGGTTTCAGGTGATACAGCATGTGTTGCAGCCATGCATAGTTGGCATTGCCTTGCGGTGGCGTGCCATACACCCAGCGTGGATCGCCTTCCAGACTGCCGTGCCACCAGTCGGAGATATTGAACGGTGGATTGGCGAGTACGAAATCCGCACGCAAATCCGGATGTTGATCGTGGGTGAAGGTATCTTGCGGTTCGCGTCCGAGGTTGAAGTCGATGCCGCGAATCGCCAGGTTCATCGCGGCCAGCCGCCAAGTGGTCGGGTTCGATTCCTGACCATAGATCGACACATCGCCAATCTTGCCGCCGTGTGCTTCGGTGAACTTCTCGGACTGGACGAACATCCCGCCGGAACCACAGCACGGGTCATACACTTGTCCATGATGCGGTGCTAGCACTGCCACCAGTGTTTTGACGATCGAGGCCGGTGTATAGAACTGGCCACCTTTCTTGCCCTCGGCACTGGCGAACTGGCCAAGAAAGTATTCGTACACCTGGCCGAGAATGTCGCGTGCAATGCTGATGTTTTCGCCAAAGCCGATGGTCGAGATCAGATCGACCAATTCACCCAGCTTGCCTTGCGGCAGTTGCGCCCGGGCGTAGCGTTTGTCGAGAATACCTTTCAGGCGCGGGTTTTCCGCTTCGATCAGTGCCCGCGCCTCATCGATGCGTGTGCCAATG
>JAYFNP010000257.1:0-2081 GCA_034933385.1 Burkholderiaceae bacterium
AACCGTTTCGGGCTTGTGTGCCTGTACGGTGGTTGGCCCTGATTATCATTTGCCGCAGGATGCGGCGCTCAATCGACCGGCCGCGCAGGCACCGTTTGTCGCCGCGGGCGAGGCCTCTTTCCGGAACGCGTCGCTGCCAACGAAGTGGTGGCGGCTGTACGATGATCCTGAGCTCGATGCGTTAATTGAAAAAGCGTTCGTCGCCAATACTGACCTGCGCATCGCTTCCGCCAACCTGGCACGGGCGCGAGCCATGCTGGAAGAGGCTCGCATGGGCGAGACGCCGGCAGTCAGCGTCAGTGCTGCGCCGTCTTATGGCCGCGCCTCGGCGGCGGCCAAGGGCTTGGCTAATCCGCTGGCGGATGGCTGGTCGCATGACGGCGGACTGGGCGTGTCGTACCAACTGGATTTGTTCGGCAAGATTGCTCGCGGCATCGAAGCCGCCGGTGCTGATACCGGCGTTGCGCAGGCTGCGTATGACCTGACCCGGGTGACGGTGGCGGCTGAAACGGCGAAAGCTTATGCCGAAGCGTGTACCTCAGTGCAACAGATGCGCACGGCGGAACATTCGATTCGCTTGCAGCGACAATTTGTGCAATCGACCGAGCAACTGACCCGACTGGGGCGTGGCACGACGCTGGATATTGCACGCACTAACGCGCAGCTTGAGAAATTGCGTGCGGCATTGCCGCCGCTGCAGGCGCAGCAAAAAAGCGCGCTGTACCGGCTTGCGGTCTTGACCGGCGATGTGCCGACTGCGCTGGTTAACACCATCGGAAAATGCGAACGAGCGCCTCAGATTGCGCAGCCGATCCCGGTCGGCGATGGTGCCGGCTTGCTGCGTCGCCGTCCGGACATCCGTCAGGCAGAGCGTTCGCTGGCAGCTGCCACTGCGCGGATTGGGGTGGCGACCGCTGATCTCTATCCGAGCATCAATATCGGCGCATCAGTCGGCAGTACCGGCCCGATGTCGGCCTTGGGTGACGTGAATGCGTTTCGCTGGGGGATCGGGCCGCTGATTTCCTGGACCTTGCCGAACACCAGCATCGCGCGCAGCCGGATTTCTCAGGCAGAAGCGAGTACTCAGGCGGCACTGGCGAAGTTTGATGGCACGGTGCTGAATGCGTTGCGAGAAACCGAAAATGCGTTGACGGCGTATGCGCGCGAACTGGATCGGAACGCGCTGCTGAAGGCGGCACGCGACCAGAGCGCGAGTGCAGCGCAACAGGCGCAACGGCTGTACCGCGCCGGGCGTACCGATTTCTTGACTGCGCTGGATGCGCAACGGACGCTGGCCAGCGATGACAGCGCGTTAGCGGCGTCAACAGCCAAGCTGGCTAGCGACCAGATCGCGGTGTTCCTTGCGCTCGGAGGCGGCTGGGAACAGGAGATCGCGCGTGCCGGGAACGGCCGGCCAGAAAGAAAATAGCCTGAATGTCATCGAATAAAGCGGGGGTATGCAAGAAAACACCGGTGTATGGCCGCGTATTTCCTGGTGATTAATAAATACAGGCTGGAGTATATTTTTGGTGGCTGGGGCATGTTTTTCAGCCGAATTGGGTTGTCAGCACATTGAGCCGGGCACGGATTGCCGGCAGCAATTCGCATGCCGCAATGCCGATTGGCCCGATGCCCTGCGCCACCAGATCGTCGGCGGCGGCGCCATGCAGCCAGGTTGCACCCAGCGCAGCGTCGCGCACTGGCCAGCCTTGCGCGAGCAGCGCGCCACAGATGCCGGCCAGCACGTCACCGGTGCCGGCGGTGGCCAGCGCCGGATTGCCGGTCGGGTTGACGAACGCTTCGCCAGTCGGTTGCGCAATCACGCTGCCGGAACCTTTCAGAATCACGGTCGCGTTGAATTGTTTTGCCAGCAGACGTGCTGTTGACAGGCGATCGGCCTGAATTTCGTCGGTTGTTTGGTCGAGCAGGCGCGCCGCTTCGAGCGGGTGCGGCGTCAGCACGGTGGCGCCTTTGCGTCGGACGATTTTTTGCTGCAGTCCGGGTTCGGCGGCGATCAAGTTGAGTGCATCGGCGTCCAGCACGATGGGCTTTCCGACATTGAGCACCTGCGCCAGCAAGTC
>JAYFNP010000258.1:0-2722 GCA_034933385.1 Burkholderiaceae bacterium
CCTTGCATTGTCGGCATTCTGCCGTACCGTGCTGGTCAGCTCTTCCATCGACGACGCCGTCTCTTCCAGCGAACTCGCCTGCTCTTCCGTCCGTGACGACAGATCCTGGTTCCCGGCCGCGATCTGCGCCGAGGCCGTGGCTATCGTGTCCGTCCCCGTCCGCACCTGCGACACAATATTGATCAGGCTGTCGTTCATGTGCTTCAACGCCTGCAGCAACTGACCTGTCTCATCGCTCGACCTCACCTCAATCCGGCTGGTCAAATCCCCTGATGCCACCGTCTCGGCCACTTTTACTGCGTTCACCAATGGGCGCGTAATAGAGCGTGTCACTGTCACTGCAACCACAATACCGATCAGTACAGCAATCCCCAGCATAAGCAACAGCAGTATCCGAGCCATCGCGTATATTTCATCGGCTTCATGATTTCCTTGATTCATCGTTTCGACAAAATATTTCTGGAAAGCCTCTAATTGAGAGAGATAAGCTTCCTGACGCTTGCGTAAATCTCCCATCAAATAATCGGTCGCTTCAGCTTTGTTGCCTTCGACAATCAGCTTGTTCACCTTGTCTAGGCCTGCACCATAGGGCGCGCGTTTTTCCAGAACAAACTTGAGTTGTTCCCGCCCTTTCGGCGTCACCATCAACTTGTCAAATTTTTCGTACAGTTCGTCCGCACGTTTTCTGGCCTCCCGAACCCTGGCGATTTCCTTGTGCGCTTCTTCGGATGTCTTGACCAGCAACGCATTCCGACTGGCGCGTGCAATCAGGTTCACCATTTCCTGAATTTCTTGTGCCATCAGCAACTTCGGTACCCGGTTCTCTGCCATGTCGGTCGACGCCTGATTGACCACCGCCAACCGGTTGATGGCCACTAGCGAAGAAACAATCATGACCAACAGTACCACGGCAAACCCGAGCCCCAAACGCATCCCAATCTTCAAATTTTTCATGTTTCCCTTAAATTTTCATAAAACGTCGCAGCTTGTTCGACATCGGGCAGCGACTGCGCACGCTCAAACCCAATCGACTTCCAGCACGGGCGCCACATTATTGACCGTCATCCACTTCCCGTCATTTACTGCAGAAAAATTGATCAGATAAAAAGCGCTGAAGCCACTGCCTAAATCCCGTACAGCGGTCAGCGCGTACCCGCCAAAACCCGCAATCATTACACAACGGAAAATTTTTTGCAGGAAACTAATGAGGCGATGTTTCATGCCGCGTTTGGACACAGCGCCTGACGGCCATCGATCACGTGAAATCACATGCGGATGGATTGGCTCGATGATTTTCCCGGGGGGGTATGCGATAAAAAACAACCGCTATGCCAGATTTTCTGCGGCATAATTGAAATACAGGGCGCAGTATAAACTGCGGGTCTAGTCCATCGGCGGCAGACGTGCCGGCAGCAACATCTGCGACGACATAGGTGCAGGCTGAACGGTAGCTTTTTGATTCGCCTTGCTGAGCAGGTATTTCAGCCCTTTGACGATGTCGTCATGCCCGCCATAAGTAGCGAAGGTAATGGCCGTGCGGCCATGTTCGTCTTCCAGCGTGATATCTGCGCCGGCATCGTATAACAGTTTTACCGTATAAATATGACCGGCCTGCGCGGCCATCATCAGCGGGGTAATTTGGCTCGGCGATTCGGCATCGATTTCCGCCTGCTGATCCAGCAACAATTGCACAATTTCATTGTTGCCTTTCGCAGCGGCATAGTGCAATGCGGTCCAGCCATCGCGGTTGACTTCCACACCTCGCTCCAGCAAGGCTTTGACTGCCGGCAGGTTTTCTTTCCAGGCGGCGATCATCAGCGCATCATCGCCATTCTTTGCGCGAAGCCCCAAATCGACCCGGGGCGCGTTAAGCAACAATTTGAACACCTGCATCGAATCTTCGCGCAGCGCGTAAATCAGACCGGAATCCCCGCGCTTCGCTTCGGTCAGATTCGGGCTGACGCCTTTTTTCAGCAATGACGCGACTTCAAACTGGTTGTCCAGCGCCACCGCCCTGAAATAATCATATGTCGTATCGGCGTGGCCGATTACAGGTAAAAACAGTGCACACGACAACACCAGCGGCATACCAATGGCATGCGCTAGCGCCCTTGCCTTATGCAAAACATATTTCACGTTCGACATCAATATATCATCGTACTACATTGAATAAATTAAAAAAGTTCTCTGTCGTCTGATACCCAATCCGACCCAGTGGGATTTTTTTGATCTCGGCCAGTTTTTTCGCCACCAAACGCACATTGGCCGGCTCGTTATCCTTGCCACGGTAGGGTTCGGGCGACAGGTAGGGCGAATCGGTTTCAATCAATATCCGTTCCATCGGTATCTGGCTAGCGACATCGCGTAATTGCTGATTGCTCTTGTAGGTAATCACGCCGGAAAACGAGATGTAGAATCCCATATCCAACGCTGCCTGCGCCATCTCCAGTGTATCGGTAAAGCAATGCATCACCCCGCCCGGACCGCCCTTGTCGGTACCGGCGCCTTCTTCGCGCATGATGCGCAAGGTATCTTCCCGCGCCTGGCGCGCATGAATGATCAGCGGTTTGCCGCATTCTTTCGCGGCTCGAATTTGGGTACGGAAACGGATTCGCTGCCATTCAAGGTCACCCTTATGGCGATAGAAATCCAGCCCGGTTTCACCAATCGCCACCACTTTCGGATGGTCGGCCAGCTTGACCAACGTCTTGATGTCCGGTTC
>JAYFNP010000259.1:0-4404 GCA_034933385.1 Burkholderiaceae bacterium
GTCGGCGATCGCTATCCGAAACTCGATATGGCGCGCGACACGATCGACGATCTGAACCGGATTGCGCGTGCAGCAGGCTATTCGCTGATCGTGTCCGAACCAGCGCAAGTCAAGGAACAGTTAGACCTGATGACGAAGGCGCGTAAGGACATTGCCGATCGGTTGCCGGTACTTGAAAAGCAATTGAACACGGAAAAGGGCAAAGAACTTTTCAAGAAGATATCCGATGCGCGAACGCCATATGTGAATGCGACCACGCATTTCATGAAACTGGTCGAAGAAGGCAAGAAGGACGAGGCGAAGAAGGCGCTGACAACTGAAATCCTCCCGGCGCAGCGTCTTTATTTTACCCAACTCGAAGAGTTCTCCAAATTTCTGGAAGACTTGATGAAGCAGGCTGACAAGGAAGCGGATGAGGTGTATGCGATGGCGCGCATCATCATGCTGGCACTGGCAGCGATTGCAGCGGTGATAGCGGCGCTGGTGGCGGTCTTTGCGACCCGCTCGATCACCCGGCCGCTGAACGAAGCGGTACAGATAGCCGAGACGGTAGCGTCAGGGGATTTGACCAGCCGGATCGAGGTGAGGTCGAGCGACGAGACAGGTCAGTTGATGCAGGCGTTGAAGCACATGCACGACAGCCTGATCAATATTGTGTCGCAGGTGCGGACGGGGACGGACACGATAGCCACGGCCTCGGCGCAGATCGCGGCCGGGACCCAGGATCTGTCGTCACGGACGGAAGAGCAGGCGAGTTCGCTGGAAGAGACGGCGTCGTCGATGGAAGAGCTGACCAGCACGGTACGGCAGAATGCCGACAATGCAAGGCAGGCGAACCAGCTGGCGGTGACCGCGTCGGAAGTGGCGACCAAGGGTGGCGAAGTAGTGTCGCAGGTGGTCAAGACGATGAATGACATCGACGGTTCGTCAAAGAAGATGGCAGACATCATCAATGTGATCGACGGGATCGCGTTCCAGACGAACATTCTGGCGCTGAATGCGGCGGTGGAAGCGGCACGCGCTGGTGAGCAGGGTCGGGGTTTTGCAGTGGTCGCGACGGAGGTGAGGAGTCTGGCGCAACGGAGTGCATCGGCGGCGCGGGAGATCAAGACCTTGATCGACGACTCGGTGACCAAGGTAGAAAGCGGCAGCAAGCTGGTAGCGGACGCGGGCAGCACGATGGAAGAAGTGGTGTCGAGCATCAAGCGGGTGAACGACATCATGAACGAGATCACGGCAGCAAGCCGGGAGCAGAGCGACGGGATCGAGCAGGTGAACCAGGCGGTGATCCAGATGGATCAGGTGACGCAGCAGAATGCGGCGCTGGTCGAAGAAGCGGCGGCGGCGGCAGAGTCGTTGCAGGATCAGGCGGCGAACTTGGTGCAGGTGGTCAGCGTGTTCCGAACTGGACAGTCAGCGGCGGCAGTGCCCGCGGTCAGGAAGTTGGTCACGACGACGAAACCGGCGCTCAAGGTGGTCAGCAAACCGGCAGCGCCAGCACGTGTCGCACAAATTCCGGCCAAAGTCGATGGCGGCAAAGGCGAAGACTGGGAAGAGTTTTAACAACCGGTTTGGCAGGGCGGTGGCGCTTTCCTGCGGCAGAAAGCGCCACCTTGCCATCAGCAAGAGTGTCCTCCTGTTAGCCGTACCATTACCTGTCAGGTGTCAATACGCTCGGCAGCGCTTTGGGCAAAGTTTCAGGGTAATCATGGCTGAAGTGCAGGCCGCGGCTTTCATTGCGTGACATGGCGCTTTTGACGATCAGCGAAGCGACTTCGACCAGATTGCGCAATTCCAGCAGGTCGCTGGTGATGCGGAAATTGGCATAGTATTCGTCGATTTCCTCTTCCAGCAACTGGATGCGGCGCAACACGCGTTCCAGCCGTTTGGTGGAACGCACGATACCGACGTAATTCCACATGAAGCGGCGCAGTTCGTCCCAGTTGTGCGAAATGACCACGTCTTCGAATGCGTTCGTCACGCGGCTTTCGTCCCAAGACGGGAGGAGCGGCAATTCGGATTCGGGTTGCTGCACGATATCCAGCGCTGCGGAACGGCCCATCACCAGGCATTCCAGCAGCGAATTGCTGGCCAGCCGGTTGGCGCCGTGCAAACCGGTGCAGGTCACTTCGCCGACCGCATACAGCCCCAGCACATCGGTACGGCCTTTCGTGTCGGTTACCACGCCGCCGCAGGTATAGTGCGCTGCCGGGACGATCGGAATGGGAGCCTTGGTAATGTCCATGCCGAATTTCATGCACGACGCATAGATGGTCGGGAAGTGCGATTTCAGGAATTCCGGTGATTTGTGGCTGATGTCCAGATGAACATAATCCAGACCGCGTTTCTTCATCTCGAAGTCGATCGCGCGTGCCACTACGTCGCGCGGTGCCAGTTCGGCGCGTTCGTCGTGTTCCAGCATGAAACGCTGGCCGCTGGCGACGCCCGCTTCAGGAGGCAATTTCAGCACGCCACCTTCGCCACGCACTGATTCGGAAATCAGGAAAGACTTGGCGTAGGGGTGGTACAGGCAAGTCGGATGGAACTGAATGAATTCCATGTTCGACACGCGACATCCTGCACGCCACGCCATTGCGATGCCGTCGCCAGTGGCCGTATCCGGATTGGTGGTGTACAGGTAAACCTTGCCGGCACCACCGGTTGCCAGAACCGTATGTTGCGTCTCGAATGTGCTGACGGTACGGGTTTTTTCGTCCAGAGCGTACAAGCCATAGCATCGCCGCGGGCCATCCATCCCCAGTTTGTCTGAGGTAATCAGATCGATTGCATAGTGGTTTTCGAACAGACTGATGTTCGGGTTGGCGCGAATCTTTTCTTCCAGCGTGCTTTGCACCGCATGTCCGGTCGCATCGGCTGCGTGAATGATGCGCCGCTGGCTATGCCCGCCTTCACGGGTCAGGTGATAGCCGGTTTCGGTCTTGTCGTCGCGCGTGAATGGAACCCCCATGTCGATCAGCCATTTGATTGCTTCCGGGCTGTGTTCGACGATGTGACGTACAACGGGCTCATCGCACAGGCCGGCGCCGGCTTTCAATGTGTCGGAAACGTGCTGCTCGAAACTATCGGATGAATCCAGTACGGCCGCTATGCCACCTTGTGCACGGTCACTGGCGCTCGCATCCAGCGAACGTTTGGAAATGATCGCGACTTTTTTTGTTTGGGCCAGATGCAGTGCGACCGAAAAACCGGCAAGTCCGCTGCCGACGATGACAACATCAAATTTCAGGGTGTTCATGGTTTTGTGTGGCGACGAAATAACAAAGACAACTATATTCTATCTGGTGCGACTTTGCTTTGTGTTTCTGTAGCAACGGGCAAAGAAAGCGTAAAATCTACACGCACGACGGTCGCATTAAGTCACGAAACTGTCGAATGACAATTTGATGACATCAAGGCAGACAAAGCCAAATCGGAAGAGTACAATTGAAGGGCAGTAAGCCATTTTGCTGGCTGCTTGCTTGGGGTCAGCAAATATGTTTATGCAGTTTAAGTAGTATTTTTTTAACTCTAAGGAAGTATCATGAGCAGCTATATGGTAAGGGGTATCGTTATTGTTGTTCTCGGCATCGTCATCACAGGCGGTTTGCTCCAGATCGTTTGATAACAATAAATATACGCTCTATGGGAGATTGCATTCGCGATCTCCCCACCTTACCCTCCTGGCAGTTCCTTCCCCTTGCAGTACGTTTTCCCGATAAGTCGTTCAGCGTTATGGTTTTTCCGCGTGTTCGAGGATTAACTGCAAGCGCGTTGTGCCATTGAATTCATTGGCGCCCAGTCGGAACGCCACCTTGGCGCGGGCAGGCAAAGCCTGCGCATGGCCGAACCAGATCGCATCGTAGTGCCGGCCATTTTTTTCCAACAGCAGTTTCAGATGCTTGTCTTTCAGGACGCGCTGGTTCGCCACGGTAAATTCGTCGCAGAACAATGGCGGCGCAAAGCCCTGACCCCAAACCTGACCGTCGAGCAATTCAATGAACGGAAGGGAAAAATACGGGTCTTCCAGTGCGCCGTCGGTTTCGATGACTTGTTCCAACTGGGCTGGGTTCAGCCAGGCGCGTCCGACCTTTTCGAACGCCGCAGCAAACGCATCGAAAGCTTCAGCACGGATCGTCAGGCCGGCAGCCATCGCATGACCACCGAATTTTTCGATCAAGTCCGGAGCCTGCTTGGAAATGAGATCGAGTGCATCGCGCAAGTGAAAGCCTGGAATTGAACGACCTGATCCCCGGATGCGACCATCACCCGTCGGAGCAAACGTGATGGTTGGCCGGAAAAAGCGGTCTTTCAGGCGCGAAGCGAGCAGGCCGACCACCCCTTGGTGCCAATCGTTGTCATAGATGCAAAGGGTTGTTTGGCCGCGCGGATCGATTTTTTCCAGCA
>JAYFNP010000260.1:0-3421 GCA_034933385.1 Burkholderiaceae bacterium
GGCTACCGGATAACCTCGTTCAGTTACCTGCTTGACCGCTTCAACCTTGAATTCTTCCGTAAATCGCCTTGTACTCATCACACCTCCTCATTTGCCTAAATTTATAAGCAAAAAGGTGTCTAGTAAAGCGGGGGCGATTCAGGAAACTGACTGGTAATGATTGTAGATCGCTTCCCAACACGTGCGTCAATCAATTCGGACATGTCATGTCGGGCGCGTCAGCTAAATGGTTCACTTCCCTAATCATCAAGAACGAGCAAGTCAAATTTCGCTAGATAGACCAAATACTTTGGAAACGTGTTCGTAGCCCGCGCACAAATAAGGTGGAAAACCTTACGTAACATCAAACTGCCCCTCAAAAATTCAGGTACGTTCAGTAATTCCCCCCGTTTGATTTTTGGTTAGCTATCCTTGCTTTGATAAGAATTCAGGCGTCTTATGAAGCGACCTAAATGGAGTGGCGCATCTAAAAAACTTCTGCTTGCCGTTGCTGTTCTTTTCTCTTTTGGTTCGTTAGCAGTCGCCCAAGACCTTGGCTAGGGGCGTGGTCGCGATGAAGCACCGGGTCAACAGAAAGAGAAAAAGCAGAAAGTCAAAAAGAGAAACGCAGTGACGCCCGGTACGTTGCTCCCAACCCTGAGGATCATCGCGGCTATCTGTCGGTGGGAGCATTTCATGCGCAGACTTGTGATGTATCTCGGCGGTGTCCAGTTGCCTGAAGTGTATGTGAGCATGTGAGTTATTTATTAATCTGTGAAAAGAGGTGAAATCATGAAAACGATTCAGAAATTTGTGGTCAGTGCAGCTTCAGTTGCTATGCTGCTCGGTTTGGTTGCTTGTGCCGACATGTCGACGCGAGACAGCACTATTGTGGGTGCCGGTACGGGCGCCGTCGCAGGCGCACTTATTACAGATAGCGTAGGCGGAGCAGCTGTCGGCGCAGTTGTCGGCGGTGTGATTGGCCACGAAGTCGGTAGGCACAACAACAGGTATCCACCTGATCGCTACTATTACAACGAACAAGACGGCCGCTACTATCACCGTCATTATCAGCGCAGTCATAAGAAAGTGCGCTGCAACGATGGTGTGGTTGTCCGCGCAAAAAAGAACGCATGCCGGAGCCATGGCGGCGCCAAATATTATTGGTAGTTACCCCGCGCGATGTGTAACAGCGGCCAGACGAATCAGGATCGCGCCACCTGTCACAAGGAAGCTGGTGCGGCATACGATGAAGCGCGACGCAAGCAACTCACCGATGATAAGTCTCAGTATGAGCAAAATGCGATGGCACGTTGCAAGCAGATGAAATTGAAACCTGTAAGCGCAGGGTCGCGGGTGAGGGCATTTCTGAGGGCACTGTGGAAGAAGGCGGAATTTACAGAAGAATCGAGACGACCGTCGTAACGCCGCGCAGTCGACTGGGTTACTAAACACAGCGATCAGCATGGCGAAAATTGGCTGTTCGCTTCTGGTCGGTAGCGGTCAATAGTTGCTACATAACAAGGTCATCATTGCCGACCAAACAGTGAAGAGAATTTTTGACGTTTTCAGGAAGAGAACGGACAATAAAACAAATCGTGCATCGTAGTCAGGACGGGCAGCAGTCTGGTTGCATAAATTTGCATAAGCGTGAAGTCTGCGGCGCTGTTAGCTCAAGGGATTGGCCTCAGGGCTGATGATGAGACTTCGGCAGATTGGCGTAAGACACTGAACCTATTGCTTAATCAAAAACGACATTTGTTCGCCGATAGAGTCGGCATAGAAGCTTTCGAAACTGTTTCTGAAAAATTCGCACTTGATGTGGTACATCCTTTTTGCTCTGTGGATTTGTCCCCACTTGTCGCGGTAAACAATATAGTTTTTTGTCCTCTTGACGATGTATACGACGTTCCTGTTGACATAGCCGCAACCGCCAAATAAAGTTTCGCCCTCATATGGTTCGTTATTCTTGAATCTAAATGTCGCAGCCATTGCCTGTCCTCGTCGATTTCGGTTTTGGGATACCAACATTCTTAATTATAACGGTCATCGACAAAAGATAAAATGTGCGCATGATGCGATCTGTATAGATCGAGTGGAACGAATGGTGTCCTGCATACAGTTTTTGCCTGAAACAGTCATGGTTGTGATGATTCGCAAGTATCATTCAGGTTAAGCTGTAATTATTTCCGTAATCTCGTCAGTCATGCGCCGTTCATTACTCGTCTTTACCTTCCTGTTGTTGGTGCTCTCTGCCTGTGGCCGTTCCACGAAGCTTTCTCCGCTGCCGGCCGGCAGCGTTGTGCTCGCTTTTGGCGATAGTGTGACTTATGGTACCGGCGCTGACGCATCCGAAGATTGGCCGACGCTGCTGGCCGGCATGACCGGCTGGCGGGTTGTCAATGCGGGCATTCCCGGTGACACAACTGAAGCGGGCAAAGGCCGGATCAAAGCGCTGCTGGATGAGCATCGGCCAGCGTTGGTGATCGTCGAAATCGGAGGCAACGATTTTCTTCGCGGGCGGTCGCCATCTGCGGTAAAAGAAGACATTCGTGCCATATTGGCCGCGATTCGCCAAAGCGGTACGCGAGCCGTGCTGGTCGCTGTGCCAGAGCCGACATTGCTAGCGGCCGTTGTCAAGCGTCCGTCGGATGCGCCGCTGTATGCCGAGCTTGGCAAGGAAGAAAAGCTGCCGGTGATCGCCGACGTGTTTTCGAACGTACTGGCGCAACCTGAACTCCGTGCTGATGCGATTCATCCGAATGCCAGAGGCTATCGCGAAATGGCCGCCGGCATTTTGGCTGAACTGAAGAAAATCGGCATGGTTAAAAACTGATTCTGGAGGAGGTGCAGATGCCAATCAGAGAGGCTATTCCGCTGGAGAAATCCTACCTTTTGCTGAATCACGGGCCGGTGACGCTGATTTCGAGTGCGCATCAAGGCAAGCGCAACGTCATGGCGGCCTCCTGGGTGATGCCGCTGGATTTCTCACCACCCAAGGTGGTTGTGGTCATTGACGGCAGGGCATACACCAGGGAATTGATCGAGGCCAGCGGCGAGTTCGTTATCAATATTCCGCCGAAAGCGCTGGTGTCCAAAGTGATGTCCGCCGGTTCGGTGTCAGGTCGTGATATCGACAAATTCGAGCAGTTCAATATTGGTGCGCTTCCCGCCGAAAAAGTGGCAGCGCCACTGATTGATGGTTGTGTCGGCTGGCTGGAGTGCCGCATTATCCCGGAGCCGAACAACCAGCAGCGCTATGATTTGCTCATCGGTGAAATTGTTGCAGCTTGGGCCGATCCGCAGGTTTTCAACGATGGGCGGTGGACATTTCCGAACGAAGAAACGAAAACCATCCATTACATTTCAGGCGGAAGTTTTTTTGCGACTGGCGATATGTTCGAGGGATAACACGACATATGAAAGATGCAAATTAAGGCGA
>JAYFNP010000261.1:0-1667 GCA_034933385.1 Burkholderiaceae bacterium
GCCTGCCTTGATCATGGCCTGCTTGGCCATCACCTTGTCGCCCATCGTCCGGATCGACTCAGGTTTCGGGCCGATAAAAACAAAACCGGATTTTTCCACACGTTCGGCAAAATCGGCGTTCTCCGACAAAAAGCCGTAACCCGGATGAATCGCTTCAGCGTCAGTCACTTCTGCGGCACTGATGATTGCCGGCATGTTCAAATAGCTTTGCAGGGACGGCGCCGGGCCGATGCAAACCGATTCGTCTGCCAGCTTCACATATTTCGCCTCACGGTCAGCTTCGGAGTGGACGACAACCGTCTTGATGCCCATCTCGCGGCATGCCCGCTGAATGCGAAGGGCAATCTCCCCCCGGTTGGCAATGAGAATTTTTTCAAACATAGTGATAAGTGCTAGTCTCTCGAATTTCTATTGAATGAATGCGCCGCCATCCTCAAAGACTGCTGGCAGCGAACGACATTAACCTATCACGAACAGCGGCTGACCATATTCGACCGGCTGGCCGTTTTCAACCAATATCTGTTTGATGACGCCAGCGACGTCGGCATCGATTTCATTGAGCAATTTCATCGCCTCGATGATACACAGCGTATCACCGACCTTCACATTTGAGCCTACCGCAACATAGGCAGGGTTGCCGGGTGCGGAAGCCGCGTAGAAAGTGCCGACCATCGGGGACTTGACAACATGGCCCTGAATTTCGGCCGGGGCGGCCGGTGCAGCCGCTGGCGCAGCGGCCGGCGCGGTACCCGGTACTTGCACATATTGGGCGTTCTGCGGTTGTGCCTGGATCATCACCGGCTGGCCGACTTGCTGATTGGCCTTGATAATGCGAACCTTGCTTTCGCCTTCAGTTACTTCCAGTTCCGCAATGTCGGATTCGGCCACCAGGTCGATCAGGGTTTTAAGTTTGCGTAGATCCATATGAAAATCCTGAAATCTGCGATTGCTGTCAAAATCGCGCTAGTTAAAAAAGACCGCAATTGTAAGCGATTTAATGGAGTTGTGCGAAATTAACCGCAATTAAATCACATTTTTTTAAGAGCGTAATCCACCGCCAAACGATAGCCATCAACACCAAGCCCGCATATTACACCGGTTGCAATGTCAGACAAAAAAGATTGGCGCCGGAATGGCTCGCGCTGATGCACGTTCGAGATGTGCACCTCAATAAAAGGGATGGCAACACCTGCCAGCGCGTCGCGCAAGGCTACACTGGTATGCGTGAAGCCACCAGGATTGATGATAATGGCATCCACCCCTTCACGCTTGGCCGCATGAATGCGATCAATCAAATCGCCTTCGTGGTTGCTCTGGAAGCTGGTCAGACGGGCACCCGCAGCCTGAACCTGGGTCACGGCTGCAGCCTCGACATCTGCCAACGTGGTTCGGCCATAGACTTCCGGTTCACGTGTTCCCAGCAAATTCAGGTTGGGGCCATTCAGCAAAAGAAGGTTTTTTGCCATGACATGCCGCTCCATTAAACGAACAATATTCCGATTCTGCCGCCAAACGATACCAATTGGCAAGAAAAAGGAATCCTAACGACTCACCCTCATGCCTTGGCGGAAGCGACTAACGCGCGCACATTTTCCAGATCAGCGCGCTCAACCCGCCGTCCCACCCTCACCTTGATGGCGCCACGCAAGGCATCCGGCTGATAAAGC
>JAYFNP010000262.1:0-4558 GCA_034933385.1 Burkholderiaceae bacterium
CCGGCGTTTGCTGCTGGTTCATGCGTGCTTCCTTGTTGATGGTTCGCCCGACACGTTATGCTTTCTGCCTAGGCAAATTCGGCCAGGATGGTTTCGGTGGCACGTACCTTGTCGCCCACGGCGACTTTCGGCATGGCCGTGAGCGGCAAATAGACATCGACGCGCGAACCGAACCGGATGAAACCGTAACGCTGGCCGCGTTTGAACGTGTCGCCCGGTTTTGCATAGCACAGAATGCGGCGGGCAATCAGTCCGGCGACCTGTACGCAGGTCACTAGCTGGCCGTTGGACGCGGTAATGGTCAGCGCGTTGCGCTCATTTTCGGTCGAGGCCTTGTCCAGGTCGGCGTTCACGAACTTGCCAGGAAAATATTGCACTGTTTCGACCTTGCCATCGACCGGGAAGCGGTTCGAGTGGACATTGAATACGTTCATGAACACGCTGATTTTCAGCGCGTCGCGGTCGGCATAGACGTCACGCGTTTTTTCGACTACAACAATGCGGCCGTCGGCCGGGCAGAGCACGGCTTTGGGATTGATCGGCACGATTCGGGCCGGGTCACGAAAAAACTGCAAAACGAACAAGGCGATGATCCATAGCGGGCTTGACCACCAGGCGCAAAAATAAGTGACGACAACGGCCAGCACAACGGCAATGCCCAGAAAAGGCCATCCCTCGCGGGCGATGATGGGGTGCGGATAATTGTTCAATGTTGCTCCGGTCAGAAACGGTTTTTTCTTGTCAGAAGCGACATTATAGTGCGGTCGCGCCGGATTATCCTGCCGTGATGGCTATTTTGCTGTTCAAACGCTTTGCTTTTGCGCAAATCGCCCCATATAACGTGTGTGATACTGCAACAAACCAGATGTGCGGAGACAAATGCTATGACCTTTTTTCGCGATCCCACCCGATCGATGTGGGCCAGGGCGCTCGAAATGCTGGAGCAGTCCGAGCGGCTGCACCGGCAATTCTTTCAATTGCGCAAGAGTCAGCGGCGCGGCCCGACTTGGGAACCTCCAGCCGACGTATTTGAAAGCGCTCGTGCGCTGACCATCCTGGTCGCGCTGCCTGGGGTGAATCCGGACGACGTCGAGATTGTCGTCGATGGCGGCACCTTGTATGTCGTTGGCGAGCGGTCGATGCCGGCTGCGCCTGACGCAGTCATCCGGCGGCTGGAAATCCCGTATGGACGGTTTGAGCGGCGCATCGATTTGCCACAGGGACATTTCGAGATTGGTGAGCGGGTGCTGGCCAACGGTTGTTTGCGCCTGATCTTGCGCAAGCTGGTTTGACGGAGGCAAGGATGAATACCGAACAGCAAAACAATGGCAACGCAACCGAGGAAAAATTTCCCGAATTGCCGGCCGATGCACTGATCATCATTCCGGTGCGCAACATGGTGTTGTTCCCGGGGCTGGTGGTGCCGGTGACGGTTGGCCGCGAAGGGTCGGTGGCGGCGGCGCAAGAAGCTGCCAGAAGCGAACGCCAGATCGGCATCCTGTTGCAGCGCGATCCGGCAACCGCCAGTCCGACGGCGAGCGAGTTGTATCCGGTGGGTACCGCGGCCGATATCTTGCGCTATGTGACTACGCCGGACGGGTCGCACCATATCGTCTGCCAGGGAGGGCAGCGCTTTCGCGTGATCGAATTCCTGTCCGGCTATCCGTTCATGGCGGCGCGGGTCGAACGTTATAGTGAGCCGCCGTTCGATACCACCGAAATCGAAGCGCGCATGGTGCAGCTCAAGCAGCGCACTGCCGAAATCATGGAATTGTTGCCGCAGTTGCCAGATGAATTGGCGACTTCGGTGCAGAACATTGCATCGCCATCGATGATGGCCGATTTCATTGCCGGGCTGATCGACCTGAAGCCGGCGGAAAAGCAGGATGTGCTCGAAACCCTCGACTTGCGCGAACGGCTCGACAAGGTGCTGGCGCTGCTGGCGCACCGCATCGAAGTGTTGCGCATCAGCCGCGACATCGATCAGCAGACCAAGGAACGTCTGGTCGGCAAGCAGCGCGAAGCGATGCTGCGCGAACAGATCAAAACCATCCAGAAAGAACTCGGCGAAGGGGACGAAGACGAGAACGAAACGGCGGATCTTGCCAAGACGATCGACGAGGTGAACATGCCGCCGGAAGTGCTGGCGCATGCAAAAAAGGAATTGCGCCGGCTGGAGCGGATGGCCGAATCGTCGGCCGAGTATCCGATGCTGCGCACCTATCTCGACTGGCTGACCGAATTGCCGTGGGCGATCAGGACCGAGGACCGGATCGACATTGCCGAAGCGCGCCGGATTCTCGATGCTGACCATTACGGGCTGGAAAAGATCAAGCGGCGCATCCTCGAATATCTGGCGGTACGCAAACTGAATCCGCAGGGCAAAAGCCCAATCCTGTGTTTCGTCGGGCCGCCGGGCGTTGGCAAGACCTCGCTCGGCCAGAGCATCGCGAAGGCGACCGGCCGTGAATTCGTGCGCGTCAGTCTGGGTGGCGTGCACGACGAGGCGGAAATCCGCGGCCATCGGCGCACCTATATCGGCGCGTTGCCGGGCAGCGTGATCCAGGCAATCCGCAAGGCCGGTGCCCGGAATTGCGTGATGCTGCTCGACGAAGTGGACAAGATGGGCGGCGGTGCGCACGGTGATCCGTCAGCCGCGTTGCTCGAAGTGCTCGATCCGGAACAGAATGTCGCGTTCCGCGACAATTACCTGGCAGTGCCGTTCGACCTGTCGCGTGTTTTGTTCATTTGCACCGCGAACATGCTCGATACCATTCCCGGGCCGCTGCGCGACCGGATGGAAATCATCGAACTGCCTGGTTATACCGAAGAAGAAAAGATGCAGATCGCGCGCCGTTACCTGGTCGCACGGCAACTGGAGGCGAACGGGCTGACGGCGCAGCAATGCGAAATCAGCGACGCCGCCGTGCGGGCGATCATTGCCGGTTACACCCGCGAAGCCGGGGTGCGCAATCTCGAGCGGGAAATCGGCAGCGTATTGCGCGATGCGGCGATGAAAATTGCCGAAGGCACGGCGCAGCAAGTGCACATCGACCAAGCCGACTTGCCGCCGATTCTCGGCGGGCAGCGATTCGAAGGCGAACTGGCGTTGCGCGCCAGCCTGCCGGGCGTGGCCACTGGACTGGCATGGACGCCAGTCGGGGGCGATATCCTGTTTATCGAAGCCAGTCGCGTGCCGGGCAACGGCAAGCTGATTCTGACCGGCCAGCTGGGCGATGTGATGAAGGAAAGCGCGCAGGCGGCGATGACGCTGGTCAAATCGCATTCGCTGGCGCTGGGCATCGACCCGGCGCTGTTCGACAAGCACGACATTCACGTCCATGTGCCGGCCGGTGCGATTCCGAAAGACGGGCCGAGCGCTGGCGTGGCAATGTTCATGGCGCTGGCATCGCTGATGACCGACCAGCCGGTGGAGGCGACACACGCGATGACCGGCGAAATCAGCCTGCGCGGACTGGTGTTGCCGGTTGGCGGCATCAAGGAAAAGGTGCTGGCCGCGCTGCGGGCGGGAATCAAAACGGTGATGCTGCCGCTGCGCAATAAGAAAGATCTGGAAGAGATTCCGGAAGAGGCACAGCGGCAATTGAATTTCGTCTGGCTGACAACGGTTGAAGACGCAGTCGGCGAGGCGCTGGCTGGCGGACAGTCAGCGAAGAAGGCGCGGCGCAAGCGCGCTTGAGCGTTTTGCTGCTGTGGCAACCGAATCGGTGCTGAAAAAATACTGGTGGGCGTATTTTAAAAACGCCGCAGAATGTCTGGCCACAATGGGGTATTTAAGAAAATACCCCAGGTTTTCGCTATTTCGTGAGCTTGTACAGGCCGATCAGCTCGGTGTAGGCCAGCACATGGCCTTCGATGCGCTTGAGCACGTCGGCCTTGGTCGGTGCGTGCAGATCGGGCAGCAGGGTATCGACGGCGTACAGCTTGTGGAAATAGCGGTGCGTACCGACTGGCGGGCAGGGACCGTTGTAACCGACGTTCTTGCGGTCGTTGGTGCCGACCAGCGTCCGGCCCGGCAGTTCCATTTCCTGTACGCCAGCGATCAGGCCGCCGGCGGTCGGCGGCAGGTTGTACAGCACCCAATGCACCCAGGTCATCTTCGGTGCGGCTGGATCGGGCGCATCCGGGTCGTCGACGATCAGCACCAGGCTTTGCGTGCCGGCCGGCGGCGCAGTCCATTCCAGCGGCGGCGAGATATTGTCGCCTTCGCAGGTGTATTGCGCCGGCATCGTCTGGTTGTGAGCGAAAGTCGGGGAAGTGAGTTTCAGAGTCATGGCGGTCGCTCCTTTGATCGGGCTGCTGCACAAGCAGATTGGTTGGTTAACGCTGATAATGACACAGCCAGCGGCCCAAACACAATCGCTTGCGGCATAATTGTGAACCAAACAATATCACGACAGGGAGCCTCCGATGTTGCCATACCGGCCGTTCTTCATTCGCAGCCTGACGCTCGTCGCCAGCCTTTTTCTGGTTTCATGCGCGAGTCTTGACCGTCCGGCTGCTTCGGCTGTCACCGTGTCGCTGGTCAGCTTCAACG
>JAYFNP010000263.1:0-1672 GCA_034933385.1 Burkholderiaceae bacterium
CCATCTTATCAGGATGTCATCGGCGAAGTGACTTCGTTTTTGCATGAAAGGGTAAGCCAACTGGAACAGGCGGGCATTGTGCGTGAAAGAATGTGCATCGATCCCGGTTTTGGTTTTGGCAAAACGCTGGAACACAACCTGACGCTTTTGAAAAATATCCGGTCAATCCAGAATGCTTTAGGGCTGCCCTTGCTGGCAGGCTTGTCGCGCAAGACCATGATCGGTACCATTACCGGCAAATCGCCAGAAGGCAGGCAAGCCGGCAGCATCGCCGCTGCCTTGGTAGCAGTCGAGAACGGCGCACGCATCTTGCGGGTACATGACGTCGCCGAGACGGTCGATGCGCTCAAGGTCTGGCAAATGGCAAGAAAATAACAGGAACAGGAACAGGAACAGGAAAACCGATGTCACGAAAATATTTTGGTACCGACGGGGTGCGCGGACGCGTAGGCAAAGCACCGATTACGCCGGATTTCGTCATGAAACTGGGGTATGCGGCCGGTTGCGTACTGGCACAATCACGTCCCGGCAAGGAGCGGCCGACAGTGCTGATCGGCAAGGATACGCGTGTATCTGGTTACATGCTCGAAGCGTCGTTGCAAGCCGGTTTTTCCGCCGCCGGGGTGGACGTGATGCTGGCCGGCCCGATGCCGACGCCGGCGATTGCTTACCTGACGCGTGCATTACGGCTGGCGGCAGGGGTCGTCATCTCGGCATCGCATAATCCGTATCCGGACAATGGCATCAAATTTTTCTCATCTTCCGGCAACAAGTTGCCGGACGAAATGGAAATGGCAATCGAAGCCGCCATCGAGCAGCCGATGGAATGTGCATCGCTCGACCGGGTCGGGCGCGCCCGACGGCTGGACGATGCCCACGGGCGCTATATCGAATTCTGCAAAAGCACCTTTCCGAACGAATTTGACTTGCGGGGTCTGAAAATTGTTGTCGATTGCGCACATGGGGCTGCCTACAACATTGCCCCCTGCGTCTTTCATGAACTGGGAGCAGAGGTCATCTCCATCGGCGTGCAGCCGAACGGCATTAACATCAATGACGGTTGCGGCGCGACTTCGCCGAAGACGCTGTCGGCAGCAGTTCTCGAGAATCAGGCAGACATTGGCATTGCACTCGACGGCGATGCCGACCGCGTGGTGATGGCTGATGCGACTGGACGGTTATATGACGGCGATCAGCTGTTGTATGTCCTGGTGAAGGATCGGCTGGCATCGGGCAAAGTGCAAGGCGTGGTCGGTACGCTGATGACCAACATGGCGCTGGAAGTCGTTTTTCAGGGAATGGGAATCAGCTTTGCGCGCGCCCAGGTCGGCGATCGCTATGTGCTGGAAGAAATGCTGGAACGCGGCTGGATACTCGGCGGAGAAGGCTCGGGGCATTTGTTGTGTCTGGACAAGCACACTACCGGAGACGGCATCGTTTCCGCGTTACAGGTGCTGTCTGCGTTGCGTCGTAGCGGACAGACGTTGACGCAGGCAACGGCGGGGCTCGAATTGTTCCCGCAAACTTTGGTCAACGTCAAGGTTGCACCCGGGTTCCGCTGGCAAAGCAATGCCGCGCTGGTGTCCGAAAAAGAAATTGCGGAGCGCGAACTCGGCAACAACGGACGCGTGCTGATCCGTCCGTCCGGTACTGAGCCGCTGATTCGGGTGAT
>JAYFNP010000264.1:0-3169 GCA_034933385.1 Burkholderiaceae bacterium
AGCATTTTCTCCATCCGTTCCGGCGCGGACAGTTTTTGCATGTCGGCGCGGTTCATCCGCTGCATCATCGCTGGTGGCGTGGCATTGGCGATATACGCTTTCCAGGCGATTTCCTGTTCGTCATTCAGTTTCAACTTGTCATGCAGCGCGGCATGACGTTTGGCCATCCAGGCTTGCATATGCTCGGCACGCTTGGCCGGATCCATCCGTTCGGCGCGCATTCTGCCTTGCGGCGCGCCATCCGGATTGCACATGTCGCCGCTTGCCGGTGGCATCGCCATGGCGGAAGCGCCCAGACCCAGGGCAACGACCCCAGCCAACAAATGTTTGTGAAGTAATTTCATGGCAGCTCCTTATCATCGTTTCAACCGGGTTGCACCCGCATCCCGTATGAAAAATGAGTATAGGCAGCAAATGTGTATGAAATGTGGATATTTTGTGACAATGTTTGTCAAACAACAAAGGGCAGACCTCGGTCTGCCCTTTGGATGAGGCTGGCTGGCGGCTACGCCAGCAGCGGATTACTCGTACTGGTTGACCAGATGGCCAACGCCGTCGATGATGATTTCCACCTTGCTGCCCGGCTTCATCGAGCCGACACCGACCGACGTGCCGCAGGAAATGATGTCGCCCGGTTCGAGGGTCATGTCGCGCGAAATCATGCTGACCAGCTTGAACGGCTTGAATACCATGTCGCTGACCGGATAGTTCTGCCGCTCTGCACCGTTCAGGATGGTCTTGATGACCAGTTTGTCCGGATCGTCGATGCCGGAAACGATGCCCGGGCCGAACGAACCGAAGGTGTCGAAACCTTTGGCGCGGGTCCACTGGGCGAAGGTCGGATCCTTCTGGATGATTTCGCCGGCGGTAACGTCGTTGCTGCAGGTGTAGCCGAAAATGTAATCCTTCGCTTGTTCTTCGGTGACTTCCTTGCAGCGCTTGCCGATGACGATCGCCAGTTCGCCTTCATACACCACCTTGCCGTCATAAGTGTTCGGTTTTTTGACCGTGTCGCCATCGGCGATGAAGGCGGTGCCCGGCTTCAGCAGGTACAGCGGTTCCGTCGGCACGGCGACTCCGAGCTTGGTAGCCAGCGCGAAGAAGTTATTCCACAGCAGGATCATCTTGCTGGGTTGGCAAGGAGTGAGCAACTTGACTTGGGAGCGTTGGACTTTTTCACCGGTCGGTGTCGGCTGGTTGAACATGTCACCGCTGTAGACGCTGATGGTGTCGCCTTCCAGTGTGCCGAAACCCGTTTTACCGCCTTGTTCGTAACGTACCCATGTTTGCATGCTGTTCTCCAAAGTGTTGTGACGCAAAGCGCCGCTGTTGTAGGGATTGCATCAATGACAGAATGGCGCATCGGCCGATCAGTTGCAACGACGCAAAAAACGTAGTTTATAGCACATTGCGCAGCTTTGCGGCCATTTTTTGGTTAAAAACGGACGAGCAAAACCGCCGCACGCCAACGGCGCGCCGGCTGCAAACCAGCTCAGCGAGAGGAGAGGGGAATCAGGCGAATTTGTCCAGCATCGCGGCCAGATGCTGGGCGCGTTCGGCGGCATCTTGCGGGCTGGACGAGCCGGCGGTATGCGTCACCATCGCGCTGGTCAGCAGGTTCACGAATGCGCGATCCAGCGCCTTGCGGGCTGCTGCCATTTGTTGTGCAACGCCGTCACAATCGGCCGGAACAGCGGCACCGGCAACCAGTTTTTGCACGCCGCGCAACTGGCCCTCGACGCGCGCCAGACGATGCAACAAGTCTTTTTTTTGCTCCGCGTTGAGCGCCGTGCCTTGCACAATCTTCAGGGATGAATCGGCCATGAGGAAACTCCTTGAAAAGAAAAATACTGTACGGGGTACGGTAGCATCGTTTTTCCACTGAGCAACCATACTTTACAGGGCTTGAAATGGAATTGTACAGCATACCCCCGCGAATAGGCATAATCGCGAAAAAATTCCGGCCGTTTCACGGGTTCAGGATTATGCAGGAAATTGCAGGGTATGCAACGAAAGCCATGGCTATGGCCGCGGATTTTCTGGCCTTTATAAAATACAGAGGGCGGTATGCTGTTTTGACGGCGCGGCTTCAGGCAGGATACAGTGCCCCCAGTACACGCGGCGCGCGCGCGCCGGTGACGGCTGGCAGGTTGCCCGGGAGGCGCAGGCCAAAGCGCTGCGCGAGCCAGGCAAAGGCCAGCGCTTCGACGCGTTCGGGGGGAATGCCCAGTGCGCTGGTCGGCGCCAGCGAGGTGGTCAACTGGCGTTGCCGTAACGCCTGCTCGAGGCGTTGCAGCAAATTCAGATTGAACGCGCCGCCGCCGCAGACATAGGTACTGGCTACGTCGGGCGCGCGCGCAGCAATCGCGTCGGCAATCGTTTCTGCCGTGAGCGCCGCCAGCGTCGCTTGCACGTCATGGGCGGCTGGCTCGGTTGCCAGTTGTGCCAGTCGTTGCTCCAGCCAGTCCAGATGGAACAGGTCGCGGCCGGTGCTTTTGGGCGGCGGCAGCGCAAAATACGGTTCCGAGTGCAACATGGCCAGCAATGGTGCATGCGGCGTGCCGGAAGCGGCCCAGGCGCCATCGGCGTCGTACGCTTGCCCCAATCGACGGGCGATCCAGCCATCGAGCAGCACGTTGCCCGGACCGGTATCGAAGCCGCTGACTTGGCCGTTAGCGCGCAAGAGGCTGATATTCGCAATCCCGCCGATGTTGATCACGACGCGCGTTTCGCCCGCATGGCCAAATACCGCCTGATGGAATGCCGGTACCAGCGGTGCCCCTTGGCCGCCGGCGGCGATATCGCGACTGCGAAAATCGGCGATGACATCGATGCCGGTCAGTTCGGCGAGCAGCGCCGGATTGTTGATCTGGCGGGAAAAACCGAGTTCCGGTCGATGGCGGATGGTTTGCCCATGCACGCCGATGGCGCGCACCTGTTCGCGTTGCATGCCGGTTTGCGCCAGCAGTTGCGCGACGCAGTCGGCATACAGCCCGGCCAGCGCATTCGCTGCCAGCGCTTCGCGCTCGATTTCATTTGCGCCGCTTGCCTGCAAGGCTAACAGTTCGGCACGCAAATCGGGCGGGAACGGAACATGTGCGACCGCGTCAGTCGTCAGCATGCCACCGTCATAGTCGTCGGGAATTTCAGTCAACACGCCATCGACCCC
>JAYFNP010000265.1:0-2321 GCA_034933385.1 Burkholderiaceae bacterium
GAAAATCGAAGCCAACTATGCCGGCGAAACGGCACAACGCTGGCGCTACCGGGATGGCGGCGGCGAAATCGGCGTCATTGCCAGCGTCACGCACGCGTTTTGCAGCGACTGCTCGCGTGTTCGGCTCTCGACTGAAGGCAAGCTGTATACCTGCCTGTTCGCCACGCACGGCCACGACTTGCGCGCCCTGCTGCGTGCCGAGCGTTCGGACGTTGAGATCGCTTCCGCGCTGGCGCAACTCTGGCGCGAACGCAACGACCGCTACTCGGAATTGCGCGCAAACCTGTCCACGCCTGCGGAAAAGAAGATTGAAATGTCGTATATCGGTGGCTAATTCGTATTTTTGCTGGGGTATAATGCTAAAAAGCATAGTATGGCCAGATATTCTGGGGCGGTTTTAAAATACACCATGCAGTATATTTTCAGTCCCGAACCAGATTGCAGGATGCTCAAGACTCATTCAGCGAGGATGAACGGATGCCAGACAAGCAGCACATCACCGGTTTGATCCTGGCTGGCGGACGGGGGGCTCGCATGGGCAACCTCGATAAGGGCTTGCAAACGCTGGATGGCGAACCGCTGATCGCGCATGTGATTCGGCGGCTGACCCCCCAGGTCGGGCAACTGCTGCTCAACGCCAACCGCAACCTGGAAACCTACCGACAGTTCGGCTTGCCGGTCATATCAGACGAATTGACCGGTTTTGAAGGTCCGCTGGCGGGATTGCAGACCGGCATGCGCCATTGCCCTATCCCGTATCTGTTGACGGCACCATGCGATGGCCCTTTCCTGCCCGTCGATCTGGCCGCCAAACTGGCCAATGCGCTGGATCGTGAAAACGCCGATGTCGCAGTCGCAGTTACCGGACAGGATGACAACCGTCGAACCCAGCCGGTGTACTGCCTGCTAAAAATCGAGCTGCTGCCGCAACTGGAAAGCTATCTGGCTAGCGGCAAGCGTAAAATCGACGGCTGGTATGCGCCGCTGAAAGTGGCCGAAGTACTGTTTGACGACGAAGCGGCATTCCGCAACATCAACACGCTTGATGAATTGAATCAGTCAAGCCACGGATAAACTGCGTCAAGGATCCTGAACATGCCTAACCGACCGCTTTCCGATATTGTCAGTTGTCTCTCGGGCTACGACCCGGAGGCGCTACCGGTCGAGCAAGCGCGGCAAATCGTTCTGGACTTCATCCGGCCAGTCGAAGAAATCGAAAACGTTGCCATCGGAAATGCGCTTGATCGCGTGCTGGCAATAGACGTCGTGTCGCCCATCGATGTGCCAGCACATGACAATTCAGCGATGGATGGTTATGCGCTGCGCAGTGCCGATTTGCAACCAGGCGCAACCACGCTGCGCGTCATCGGTTCGGCACTTGCCGGCAACGCGTTTGATGGCACTGTCACCGCTGGCGAATGCGTGCACATCATGACCGGTGCCGTCATGCCGGACGGCTGCGATACCGTTGTACCGCAGGAATTCGCCGAAACCGTTGGTACTGACCGCATCACCCTTATGCCGAATGCGGTGCAGCCTGGCGATAACCGCCGCCTGAAAGGTGAAGACTTGGCCATCGGCCAGATCGCACTGAGGCAAGGCACGCTGCTGCGACCTGCGCATCTGGGCTTGCTGGCATCGCTGGGAATGACTGAAATACCCGTACGCCGAAAACTGCGCGTCGCTTTCTTTTCGACCGGCGACGAATTGCGCCCGCTCGGGGAGCCGCTGGATGAAGGCTGCATCTATGACAGCAACCGCTACACGATTTACGGCATGCTGACCCGACTCGGCTGCGAACTGATCGACATGGGTATTGTCAGAGACGACCCGGCATTACTTGAAACTGCATTCAGGAGCGCCTGCGAAAACGCCGATGCGATCATCACTTCCGGCGGAGTTTCGGTCGGCGCGGCTGACTATACGAAACAGGTGATGGCGCGTCTGGGCGACATGCATTTCTGGAAAATAGCCATGCGTCCCGGTCGCCCGATGGCATTCGGGCGCATCTCATCGAATGGCAACAGCGCCGTGTTGTTCGGCTTGCCCGGCAATCCGGTTGCCGTGATGGTGACGTTTTACTTCTTGGCTCGCGAAGCACTGCGATTCATGATGGGCACGAATCCCGCGCCGTTACCGCTCTGGCAGGCGAAATCGCTCGCGTCGATCCGCAAAAAAGCCGGGCGTACCGAATATCAGCGCGGCATTCTGTCGCGCAATGCCAACGGCGAACTGCAAGTGGAAATTACCGGTTCGCAGGGTTCTGGCATCTTAAGTTCGATGACCGAGGCCAATTGCTTCATCGTGCTACCCGACAATCG
>JAYFNP010000266.1:0-5274 GCA_034933385.1 Burkholderiaceae bacterium
ATCACGGTAGCCAGTACATGACGATTTACGGCAACAACCAGTCGCTGTTCAAGCATGTCGGCGACGTGGTCAAAGGCGGTGACGTTATTGCCAGCGCGGGGAATAGCGGCGGCAATGAAAATTCTGGCTTATACTTCGAGATGCGGCACCGTGGCCGCGCTTTCGACCCTCTTGGCTGGGTAACTATCAGGTGAAACATGGGCAGTAGCAAATTCAAGAATATCGGGCTGATTGGCCTGGGGATGGTCGCCGGCATCGCTGTCGCCACGCAATTTTCCGCGCTGGCGCAAAAGCAGGGCAATTCACCGCTACCGCTCGAAGAGTTACGGCAACTGGCGGACGTGTTCGGGCTGATCAAGTCCGATTATGTCGAGCCGGTCGATGACAAAAAGCTGCTGACCGAGGCGATTTCCGGCATGGTTTCGTCGCTCGACCCGCATTCTGCCTACCTCGACAAAAAAGCCTTCAAGGAGTTGAAGGAAGGCACGCAGGGGAAATTTGTCGGCCTCGGCATCGAAGTCGGGATGGAAGACGGCTATGTCAAGGTTATTTCGCCGATCGAGGATTCTCCCGCCTATCGTGCCGGCCTGAAGCCGGGCGACCTGATCACCCGGTTAGACAATACGCCGGTCAAGGGTATGACGCTGGAGCAGGCGGTCAAACGGATGCGCGGCGAACCGCACACCAAGATTACGTTGACAATTGCCCGCAAGGATGAGGCGAAGCCGCTGATCGTCACCATTGTGCGTGAAGAGATTCAGGTCAAGAGCGTCAAGGCGAAATTCGTCGAACCAGGCTATGCCTGGCTGCGGGTATCGCAGTTCCAGGAACCGACCGTGGCGGATCTGGCCAAGAAAATCAATGCGCTGTATGCCGAGAACCCGAAGATCAAGGGAATGGTGCTGGATTTGCGCAACGACCCGGGCGGCGTGCTGCCGGGGGCGATTGGCGTTTCGGCGGCGTTCTTGCCGAAGGATGTAGTGGTGGTTTCGACCAACGGCCAGTTGCCCGATTCGAAAGCGACGTTTTACGCCCGCCGCGACTTTTACGCCGGACGCAATTTCGGCGATCCGCTGGCGAAACTGCCGGATCAGGTCAAGCAAGTGAAGATGGTGGTGCTGGTGAATGCCGGCTCGGCCTCGGCGTCGGAAATCGTCGCCGGTGCGTTGCAGGATCACAAGCGCGCGACCATCATCGGCACGCAAACCTTCGGCAAGGGGTCGGTGCAGACGATCCGCCAGATATCGTCAGACACGGCGGTCAAGCTGACCACCGCGCGCTATTACACGCCGAATGGCCGCGCCATCCAGGCCAAGGGGATTACGCCCGATATTCTGGTCGAGGAAACGCCGGACGGCGATGGGATGAACGCGCTGTTCCTGCGCGAAGCCGACCTGGAAAAACACTTGTCGAACGACAAGGACAAGCAGGCGGAAGCGGGCAAGCAAAAACGCGATGAAGCCGAAGAGGAGTTGCGTCTGGAAGCTTTGGCCAAGAAGCGCAAGCCGCTGGAATATGGCAGCAAGGACGATTTCCAGTTGATGCAGGCGTTAAATCACCTGAAAGGCTTGCCGGTAAAAATTTCGAAGGCCAAAGCCGACGACAAGGACAAAAACGGCAAAAACAAGAACGGTGACGCCAAGAAGAAATAACGGCGGCTCTTGAACCATTTGGAACAGCAGTGAACGACCAGCAGCTCTTGCGCTATTCGCGCCACATCTTGCTTGAAGAAATCGGCATCGAAGGCCAGGAAAAGATTCTGGCGGCGCATGCGTTGGTGGTCGGCGCCGGCGGGCTGGGTTCGCCGGTTTCCTACTACCTGGCGTCGGCCGGTGTCGGCAAGATCACGCTGGTCGACAACGATACCGTCGACCTGACCAATCTGCAGCGCCAGATTCTGCACACCACCGATCGCGTCGGCCAGCCGAAGGTCGAATCCGGCAAGCGGACGCTGACACACATCAACCCGGAAATCGAAGTGGTCGCGTTGCAGGAGCGGCTCGAAGGCGAGCGGCTGAACGAACTGGTCAAAACCGCGACCGTGGTGCTCGACTGCACCGACAATTTCACGACGCGCCATGCGATCAACCGCGCCTGCGTCGCCAACCGCAAACCGCTGGTTTCCGGCGGCGCAGTGATGTTCGACGGCCAGGTCAGCGTCTACGACCGGCGTCACGACGATGCTCCCTGCTACTCTTGCCTGTTTCCGGAAAACGAAGAATTCCCGGAAATCCGCTGCGCGACCATGGGGGTGTTCGCGCCGCTGGTCGGCATCATCGGCGCCACACAGGCGGCGGAAGCATTGAAATTGCTGGCCGGTGCTGGTCAGTCGCTGCAAGGGCGACTGTTGATGCTGGATGCGCGGACGATGGAATGGTCGAGCATCGGTGTCGCGCGCAATCCGGAATGTCCGGTTTGCGGCCGGGTTTGACTTAAATCAAATCTCACAATTTGAAACAAGACTCTTGTCAACAAACGGCGATCTGCTGACGTTAAGGCGCTACGTAGAATCTATCTACGGTTACCTCTCTCTCATAAGGAATGCACTATGAAAAAGATTGTTGCTGCATTGATCGCTGCTGCTTTTGCCGTCGGTACCGCCTTCGCACAAGCACCTGCCACTCCGGCCAAACCGGCTACCGCTGCAACGGCTGATGCCGCTTCCCCTGCTACGTCTGATGCTAAAAATGGCGACGTAAAAGCCGTGAAGAAGCCGGTAAAGAAAGCCAAAAAAGCCAAGAAAGTGAAAAAAGCCAAGAAGGCCAAGGCTGTAAAAAAAGCCAAGAAGGCTCCGCAGGAAGCTGAACCGGAATAATTCGGTCAAACACAGTTCATCGCATTTCGAAACCGTCGGCGCCTTGGCTCCGACGGTTTTTCTTTGGCGCGTCAGTTGGCGTCAATCGCTGCTGTTGGTAACGCCCGGATGTCCGGCAGGTTGCGCCAGTAACCGTGAATGTCCATGCCGAAGCCAATGACAAACTGGTCGGGGACGCTCAACCCGACATACTCCGCCTGGGCGGCTTTTTTCCGCCCGGTTGCCTTGTCCGCAAACACTACCAGTACGACTTCGGCGGCACCCATGTCAAGCAGGCGTTGTCGGACTTGTGCCAGCGTTTCACCTTCGTCGAGGATGTCGTCCAACACGATCACGGTCCGGCCTTGCACGTTTTGACGGGGCACGACTTTCCACACCACCTTGCCGCCATGGTCGTCATCACCATAGCGGGTCACATGAATGTAATCGTATTCGAGCGGGAAATTTAGCTGTGGCAGCAATTGGCCTGTGAATACCACCGCGCCGCCCATCACCCCCAAGACTAGCGGAAATGACGGATGGCCAGCTTGGCCGAAGCGCTGATTGAGCTGGGCAGCCAGGCGCGCCACCGCAGCCTTGACTTCAGCCGCGTCGTGAACCGGTTTCGACTGGGCGAGCAGGGCGGCCGCCCGTTCGGCTTGGAATGCGAACATAAGGTTTCCTTTGAAAAAATGATTCTGCACATTATCCGGCAGCGGCCGGCGTACCGCTGCAGAATGTTGGATTTGGGTGACAACCGTGTGACAGGCCGGCTGCAGCGAAGCATGACCGCCACGAGTGTTTTTCGTGCTTTATAATACTGGCTGATGTATTAAAAATATGCCGCAGAAATACTGGACACAAAGGCAATTTTTGATGTATACCCCAGGAAATTCACACTTTCCGGCGATGTTGCGGCAGCGCGGCGGCGGCAAGGGAGGCAAAACGCTTCGCAAGTGGCCGGTAGCGCAGTATGCTTCGCTGTATTTGGCATCCGGAACGACAACCCCATCATGATTCCTTTCGAGATTCTCGGCGCTTTCTTTATCGCATCGGTGTTGCTGGCATTAGCCCCCGGCCCGGACAATATTTTCGTGCTGACCCAGTCAGCATTGCGCGGCCGCACGGCCGGCTTGCTGGTAATGCTCGGGTTGTGCACCGGCCTGCTGGTGCATACGGCGGCGGTCGCGCTCGGTGTGGCGGCGATCTTTCAGGCGTCCGAACTGGCGTTCAATGCGCTCAAGCTGGCTGGCGCTGCCTACCTGTTGTATCTCGCCTGGCTGTCGTTCCGCGCTGGCACGGAAGAGATTCGTGGCGACGCCCGGGAACAGCTGACGCATGGCCAACTTTACCGGCGCGGCATCATCATGAACATCACCAACCCGAAAGTGTCGATTTTTTTCCTGGCGTTTTTGCCGCAGTTCGCCGATCCGGCGCGTGGTTCGCTGACAGTACAGATGCTGTTGCTTGGACTGGTGTTCATTATTTCCACCGTGCTGGTGTTCGGCGGCGTCGCGCTGGCTGCGGGTGCGCTGGGAGAATGGTTGAGCCGGTCCGCGCGGGCACAAAAAGTGATGAACCGGGTTGCCGGCGTGGTGTTCATCGGCTTGGCGATCCGGCTGGCGACGGTAGAGCGGTGATTCGTCCGAGAAGCCAGCTGGCCGCACGCAGCCGGCTCCAGTGACGACGCGCATCCGGTATCATATCGAAACATCCTTTCCCAATCCATCATGATTCCCTCTTCGTTGCCCGCCGTAACTCGCTTGCTGCAACTGCGCGAAGCCATGCAGCGCCATGGCATCGATGCCTGGGTGGCACCTTCTGCCGATCCGCATCTGTCCGAATACTTGCCGGAGCGCTGGCAGGGACGGCAGTGGTTGTCCGGCTTTACCGGTTCCGCCGGCACGCTGGTGGTGACGTGCGACTGGGCCGGTTTGTGGACCGACAGCCGTTACTGGTCGCAGGCGAATGTGGAACTGGATGGCAGCGGAATTACGTTGATGAAAATGGTTCCCGGAGCCGCACTGTCACATGTCGGCTGGCTGGCGGACAACCTGCGTTCGCGACAAATCGTCGGCATCGATGCTGGCGTGCTGTCGTTGGCCAATGCACGCCAGATGGAACAGGCGCTCGAAGGCCAGGGCATCGGCCTGTGTACCAACCTGGATATCCTGACGGAAATTTGGGGCGATCGCCCGCCATTGCCGGAAGCGCCGGTGTATGAGCACCGGGCTCCCTACGCAACCGAGACACGCGCTGAAAAACTGCATGCGCTGCGCCATGCGATGCTCGCCATGGGCGCAGACTGGCATCTGATTTCGTCGCTCGAGGATATTGCTTACCTGTTCAACCTGCGGGGTTCGGATGTCCGCTTCAATCCCGTGTTTCTCGCGCACGCGCTGGTTGGGCCGCAGCGAGCCTCGCTATTCGTTGCCGATGGCAAGGTACCGCCGGCCTTGCGAGAGACGCTGCAGGCTGAT
>JAYFNP010000267.1:0-6027 GCA_034933385.1 Burkholderiaceae bacterium
GGCTTGTCGTCGCGAAAGCGATGGTTGCCGAGAATGTAGTATCCGGGATCGGCAATGGCCGCTTGCGGCGTGCGTTTGCCCAGCGTCAGTGCGGCCAGCGCCATGAAGGGTTTGTAGGTCGAACCTGGCGGGTAGGCGCCGCTTAACGGGCGGTTGACCAGCGGTTTGTCGGGCGAATTGTTGAGATCGTCCCAGCTTTGCTGGTCGATCCCTTCGACGAACAGGTTAGGGTCAAAATTAGGCATCGAAACATAGGCGAGGATATCGCCGGTCGATGGCTCGATGGCAATCAATGCGCCGCGCCGGTTGCCGAATGCTTCTTCGATGACCTTTTGCAACTGGATATCGAGCGACAGGATCAGGTTGTTTCCGGGGGTGGCGGTGGTACGCGACAGCGTGCGCACAGCGCGGCCCCCGGCAGACACTTCGACTTCCTCATAGCCGGTGATGCCGTGCAGATCCTTCTCGTAACTTTTTTCCAGGCCTTCCTTGCCGATGTAATTTGTGCCGACATAGTTGTCTTCTTCATCACGGTTTTCGATCGTGTCCAGATCTTTCTGATTGATGCGGCCGATGTAGCCAATTGCATGCGCCGCTATTTCACCCAAAGGGTATTGGCGGAACAGCCGTGCCTGGATGTCGACGCCAGGAAAGCGATAGCGTTGCACGGTGAAACGGGCAACTTCCTCGTCCGACAACCGAGTCCTGATAGGAATGCTTTCGAAATTCTTGGATTCTTCCAGCAATTTTTTGAAGCGCTTGCGATCTTTGGGCTGAATATCGATCAGTTTCGCCAATTCGTCGATCACCGTCTGCAGATCGGCATTCAATTTGGATGGCGTGATTTCCAGCGTGAACGCCGAGTAATTGCGCGCCAGCACTACACCATTGCGGTCTAGAATAAGCCCGCGATTGGGAACGACCGGCACGATCGAAATGCGGTTTTCCTCTGCCAGTTCCGCATATTCCTGGTGCTTGATGGCTTGTAGCCAGATGAAGCGCGCCAGCAAAAGCACGAAGCAGAACAGCACGAAAATCCCCGCCGCCGACAAGCGTAAGCGGAAGAGCTGGAGTTCGCGTTCAGTATTTTCCAGTTTGGACATCGTGGTTCACGCACCGGGCAAGGATTGGCTGCTGCTATGGGTCAAATTGGACGATTCAGGTCCTTGTTCACGGCGCGTCGCTGTGGTGCCAGCAAGAGCCAGGTGACGACTGGCCATAACAGCGCACCGACAAAGCTTTCGAGGAAAAAAAGCCAGCCAGGGAAGCGGCCGTTGACAATATATTGAATCAGGAACTGTATTGCTTGCGTCAACAGCATCAGCAACAGCACATGAAATGATTGTTTGGATACCGAAAACCACAGAACGCGGCGGTGGATCGTGATTGCTAAATAGGATAGCAATGTGTAAGCCAATGCGTTTTCACCGAGCAGTGTGGCATCGTTTACATCCATCAGCAATCCCATGCAGAATGCGACACCCATGCCGACCCTGCGTGGCTGGTGTATACCCCAAAAGACCAGCGCCAGTGCGACGAAATCTGGCACACCGACAGTGCGCCCCCACGTTTGCAGATTGAGCAGGAATGCAATCAGCAGCGAGCCATAAATGAACAACGGATTGGCCGGCAACAGGATGTATTGTGGTTGGCGGTTCATTGGGTTTCTTCCGTTGGCGCAGGCTCTGGCGCCGAGGACGGTGCGGACGCCTCATTGCGCCGGCGCCTGCCGGGTTTGTCACTGCTTTCTTCCGGTGCCGGGCGCGGCTGTACGTTCATGTCGACCAGCAGGATCAACAATTGCCGGTTGCGGTCGATGCCAGCCAGAGGTTGGCACAGGATGCGGCTGAACGTGCCGCTGGCGACATTTTCAATCTGGGCTACCTTGGCGACAGACAGACCCGGCGGATAAACGCCGTCGATGCCGGACGTCACCAGAATGTCGCCGGTTTGGAGGTCGGCGTTGGCAGTCAGGAAGCGCATGTCAAGCAGGCCAGACTGGCCGCGGCCATAGGCAACGCTGCGCAGGCCATTGCGTACTACCTGCACCGGGATGGCCTGATCCTTGTCGGTCAGCAGCGTGATTTCGGATGTCAGCGGAAAGACGCGGGTGACTTGGCCGACGACTCCGCTGTCGTCGATTACAGGTTGTCCCGCTTCAACGCCGTCTTGCGAACCGCGGTTAAGAACGATTTTCCGGGTGAATGCGTCGCGCGCATCGTACAGGATTTCGCCCAGTACGGATTTCACTTGCATGCGATCGCGGGTGGCCAGCATCTTACGCAAATGAGCGTTCTCGGTCTCAAGAATTTGAGACTGCTGTAGTGACTGCGCATTCATCAGTTGCTGCTGCTGCAGATTTTTGATTTCTTTTTGCAATTCGGACAGTGAAGAGAAATAGTCATTGACCGAAATGAATGCGCTGCGCGGCAACAGCGCTGCTCTTTGCAGTGGATAAAGTACCGCATTGATGACTTGGCGGATCGGGCCGAGCGTGTGCATGCGCGAGTCTGCTACCAGCAGGGCGAAGGCAAGCAGCGCGAACAGCGCCATTTTCAGAAATGCGGGTGCGCCTTGTCGGAAAAGTGGCGGTGGGCTGTGTTCCATCTGGCGCTCAGGAAAACATCAATGCTGTGTTAATCTCAAGGCAGCCGGCCAGCACAGGCTGCCGCGAACGACCCGTGCGGCAGGTCGTTGTGTTTTATTCGTTCGAGAAAATCGTGCCAAGCTGGTCGATCCGTTCCAGCGCGATGCCGCAGCCGCGCACAACGCAGGTCAACGGATCTTCTGCAATCAGCACAGGCAGGCCGGTTTCTTCCATCAACAGCCGGTCGATATCGCGCAGCAAAGCACCACCACCGGTCAGCATCATGCCTTTTTCGGCGATGTCCGCGCCCAGTTCCGGCGGCGTCTGCTCAAGGGCATTCTTGACGGCAGAAACGATGTTGTTCAGTGGATCGGTCAATGCTTCCAGAATTTCATTGCTGGAGATGTTGAATGAGCGCGGAATGCCCTCCGACAGGTTGCGGCCCTTGACTTCCATTTCCCGCACTTCGGAACCCGGGAAAGCCGAACCGATGTTCTTTTTGATCGACTCGGCCGTCTGCTCGCCGATCAGCATGCCGTAATTGCGGCGGATATAATTGACGATCGCCTCATCGAACTTGTCGCCACCGACGCGCACCGAGCCCTTGTACACCATGCCGCCGAGCGAAATGATGCCGACTTCGGTGGTGCCGCCGCCGATATCGACTACCATCGAACCGGTCGCGTCCGATACCGGCAATTCGGCGCCGATTGCCGCCGCCATCGGTTCTTCAATCAGATACACTTTTGATGCGCCGGCGCCAAGCGCGGATTCGCGGATTGCGCGTCGCTCGACCTGGGTCGATCCGCACGGCACGCAAACGATGATGCGCGGTGACGGACGGAAAAACTTGGAATCATGCACCATGCGGATGAACTGCTTGAGCATCTGCTCGGTGACGGTGAAATCAGCGATCACGCCGTCCTTCATCGGGCGAATCGCTTCGATATTGCCAGGAACCTTGCCCAGCATCTGCTTGGCTTCCTTGCCCACTGCCTGTATTGTTTTTTTGCCGTTCGGGCCGCCTTCCTGGCGGATGGCCACGACCGAGGGTTCGTCCAGGACAATGCCCTGGTTGCGTGCAAATATCAGCGTGTTCGCAGTGCCAAGGTCGATCGCCAGATCGTTAGAAAAATAACTGCGTAAAAATCCAAACATGAATTGTCCTGTGTTGCGCAAACGTCGAGCGCATAAGCATTTACAAGGGGCAAGCACTGCCGAAACCATGTCGGCGGCAGTAACTGCCATACAACAAACCGACATTCTACCTTATAATTTGCCGGATATTCGCCTGAAATTGATGCCGAAGTTTCCTGTCGGAGGCGTTTCCTTGGGCGAATCTTTTATTGCAAAACAGGTAACTTTTCTGCGCGGTCAATTCCGTGCCATTAAAACATGTCATTAACACTTTCCGATGTTCAGCATATCGCCAACCTGGCGCAGCTTGAAATTTCCGATGAACGCGCCGGGAAAACCCTAGCGCAACTGAACGGTATTTTTGCGTTGGTCGGCCAGATGAGTGCAGTCGACGCCACGGGTATCGAGCCGTTGAGCCACCCGATCGCAGTGCTGATGCCGGATTTGTCGCTTCGCTTGCGTGAGGATCGCGTGACCGAACCGGATCAGCGTGACGCCTATCAGAAGCCGGCACCTGCGACGCAGGATGGGCTGTACCTGGTGCCGCGCGTGGTCGAATAACGCGCCGCTCGGCGTTCCGAAACTGGACATCATCGTCATGCATACCAAATCCATTAAAGAACTGTCTGCCATGCTGCAAAGCAAGCAGGTTTCCGCCACCGAACTGGCGCAGCATTTCCTCGCACGAATCGCGCAAAGCGACCTGAACGCTTTTCTGCACGTCGATGAGGCGCTGACGCTGGCCCAGGCAGCCGACGCCGATACGCGCCTCGAATTCGGCGACACGACGCCGCTGACCGGGATCCCGATCGGTCACAAAGACCTTTTTGTTACCCGCGATTGGCGTTCGACCGCCGCCTCGAAAATGCTGGCGAACTACGTTAGCCCATTCGATGCGACCGTGGTCGCCAAACTGGCCGATGCCGGCACCGTTAATCTCGGCAAGCTGAACTGCGACGAATTCGCGATGGGTTCGTCGAACGAGAATTCGTACTTTGGTCCGGTGAAAAATCCGTGGGACAAGACCGCCGTGCCTGGCGGGTCGTCCGGCGGTTCGGCGGCGGCAGTGGCGGCGCGTCTGGTCGCTGCTGCGACCGGAACCGATACCGGTGGTTCGATCCGTCAGCCGGCATCGCTGTGCGGCATTACCGGCATCAAGCCGACTTACGGGCGCGTTTCGCGCTTCGGCATGATTGCTTACGCGTCGTCCCTCGACCAGGGGGGGGCGCTGGCCAAAACCGCCGAAGATTGCGCGATGCTGTTGAATGCCATGGTCGGCTTTGACAACCGCGATTCAACCAGCTTGCGCCGTCCGGAGGAAGATTTCACGCAAAATCTGGACAAGCCGCTGACCGGCTTGCGTATCGGCGTACCGAAAGAATATTTTGGCGCCGGTCTGGCAGCCGACGTCGAGCAGGCGGTGCGCAATGCATTGGCCGAATACGAGAAACTCGGTGCGAAGTTAGTCGAGATATCGCTGCCGAACACGTCGCTGTCGATTCCGGTGTATTACGTGATCGCGCCTGCCGAGGCGTCGTCGAACCTTTCGCGTTTCGATGGCGTGCGTTATGGCCATCGCTCAAAGGATTACCGTGACTTGCAAGACATGTATCGCAAGTCGCGCAGTGAAGGTTTCGGCGAAGAAGTGCAGCGTCGTATTCTTGTCGGCACTTACGTGCTGAGTCACGGCTATTACGACGCCTATTACCTGCAGGCACAGCGCATTCGCCGCCTGATCGCGCAGGATTTCCGCGATGCGTTCCAGCAGTGCGACGTGATCATGGGGCCGGTATCGCCGACCGTCGCCTGGGATATCGGCGACAAGGCAGACGATCCGGTGGCCAACTATCTCGGGGATATTTTCACGTTGTCGACCAATCTGGCCGGCTTGCCCGGCATGTCGATTCCGTGCGGATTTGGTCAGGGCGAAAAGAATTCGCGCCGTCCGGTCGGCCTGCAATTGACCGGCAATTATTTCGACGAAGCGCGCTTGCTGAACATTGCGCACCGGTTCCAGCAGGCGACCGACTGGCATCTGCGCGCGCCGGTTGGCGTTTAAGAGGGGAAGATTATGCAATGGGAAGTGGTCATCGGTCTGGAAACGCACGCGCAGCTTTCGACCCAATCTAAGATTTTCAGCGGCGCTTCGACCGCGTTCGGTGCGGAACCGAATACGCACGCCTGTCCGGTCGATCTGGCATTGCCGGGCGTACTGCCGGTAATGAACCGCGGTGCAGTTGAAAAAGCGATCCAGTTCGGCTTGGCGGTTGGCGCGGAAGTCGCTCCGGTATCGGTGTTTGCGC
>JAYFNP010000268.1:0-3576 GCA_034933385.1 Burkholderiaceae bacterium
TGGCCGTTGCTGTAACTGGCGCGCCGGCGCGCCTTCTTGCCGCAGACGAAGAGCGATGCATTCGGCTATTGCGCACTCGAAACGGTGCTGGCCGCTCGTCATCCATTCCACGCCGCCAGCCGCTGGGAAGGCGAGGCCGACCATGCTGCCGCCTGGGCTGCGCTGGAAGCGATGGCGGTCGCCGATCTTGCTCAGCGCGACGTGCGCACGTTGTCTGGCGGCGAACGCCAGCGTGTTGCGATTGCCGCATTGCTGGCGCAGGATGCGCCGTTGATGTTGCTGGATGAACCGGCGAATGCTCTCGATCTGGCGCATCAGGCGGGTACGGTGGCGTTGCTGGCGCGCCTGTGCTGCGAACAAAACCGCACCGTCGTAATGGCGGTGCATGACCTGAACCTAGTGCATCGGGTGGCGACGCACGCGCTGCTGCTGATGGGCGATGGCGAATGGCAGGCAGGCAGCGTGACAGAGGTGATGACCGAGGAACTGCTTGGCCGCTGTCTCGGGCATCCGGTTGAATCTGTGCGGCATCATGGGCAGGTGGTTTTCATCCCTGCGGTGCACCCGTGAACGGCAGCGCGATGAATTTGTCCAAACGGATTATGCTGTTGCTGCCATTCGTCGCGACGCATGCGCTGGCGGCGATCAGCGTCAGCGATGACGCTGGTTATGTGGTGACGCTGCAAAGACCTGCGCAGCGCATCGTCACGCTCGCGCCGCATACGATGGAACTGGTGCATGCCGCAGGCGGCAGCAACCGCATCGTTGGCAAGTGCAGTCACAGCTTTTATCCGCCGTTGGCACGTCGCATTCCCGAAGTCAGCGACAACCGGCAAGCCGATGTAGAGCGTGTGCTGGCGTTGAAGCCCGATCTGGTGGTGGCCTGGCGCTATGGTGTGCCGCAACGCCAGATCGAACAGTTGCGCCAGAGCGGCGTCACGGTGTTTACCAGCGACCCGAAGCGGCTCGACGACATTGCCGGCAGCATCGTGCGGCTGGGAAAACTGCTCGGCACCGAACGGCGTGCGCAAAGCGAAGCGCGGAAATTGCGGAGCAAATTGACTGATCTGGCAGCACGGTATGGGCAGCGATCGCCGGTACGGGTGTTTTATCAGGTGTCCGAGCGGCCGCTGTACACGTTGAGCGACTTGCATATTGTCGGTGAAGCGATCCGGTTGTGCGGTGGAACGAACGTGTTTGGCGCGATGCGAACGGTGGCGCCGCAGGTGGATCTCGAACTGGTTTTGGCCGCGAATCCGCAGGCGATTGTTTCGACGAATGTTGATCCGTCCGGCAGTGGGCTGGCGTTCTGGCGCAAATATCCTTTGCTGGAAGCGGTGCGACGCAACATGCTGTTCAGCCTGAATCCCGATTTACTCGACAGGCCGGGGCCGCGGATGCTTGATGGTGTGCAGGCATTGTGCGAGGTGCTGGACAAGGCACGCTAATGCGCCGGTCATTGTGGAATGAAGACAGTCAGCACCGTACCTTTCTGACGTTCGTTGGCGTTTATCGCTAACTCGCCGCCCATTGCTCCGATTCGTTCGCGCATCCAGACAAGGCCAAAGGAGCCCTCTTTGCCTAGATTGTCCGGAAGGATACCGGCGCCGTCGTCCGCAATTTCCATAGCCAGTTTCTGCTGGGTGCAGGACAGTGCGATCTTGATATGGCTGGCATTGGCATGGCGCGCCACATTGGTCAACGCTTCATGCACGATCCGGATTATCGGTAACGACCGGTTGTCATACGGCGCATAGTCGTTGTCCTGGCCGTTGACCCGCAATGCGCACGGAATCCGGTGGCGTTTTTCGAATTCGCCGATTTTCCATTCAACCGAAGCCAGCAGGCCCAGCGTCAATACCGGAGGCTGCAGGCGGTTGATGATTTCGCGTACGTTGGCCAGCGCGACGTCGATGTGATTCAGCATCGTGGCAGCCTTGCGGTTGAGGCGCGGGTGGGTTCCAATCGTACGTGCGTGCAGCATTGACACATCGATTCTTAGCGCCAGCAGGTTTTGGCCAAGCGAGTCGTGGATATCGCCGGCCAAGTGCCGCTGTTCTTCTTCGCGACTTATCATCAAATGGTCGGTGAATTGACTCAAGCAAAAACTGGATTGGTTCAGCCGGTCGGCGGTATGCTGGCAAAACGCTGCACAGGACGGCCAATTTTTCGTTGAATCGACATCGCTTTTTTGGACCCGTCTGTACCGGTTATTTAGCGCATTCATGACCAATTCCTTGCTGTTCTTGCTCCCCTTGGCTATGTTGCTTATTTATTATGAGAGCACGCCAAAATGGGGGGGGTAGATGCAAAACGTTGCGCCCCAGTATGTTTATATTGCCTTGAGCCCAAATAAAAACCTTGATTTTCAACAAAAAAATTTTCCGAAAGGAAATTTTTTGCTATTCAGGCATTTTGCATTGTGACAAATCATAACGCACTAATTTAAGGCAAATTTATTGATAATATTGATTTGCGCCCCAATATGGTGCGCTTCGTTGTGTGTGCACCATATTGGTGAATATGGTTTGCGGTGCATCAAGGCCGACGATAATTCCACGAATCGTTTTTTCGCTGGCGTAAACGGAGATTTCTGTTGGCTAGTGGTCGAGATCTGTCGCGACAGCGGCTGGCATGGAATCTGCTATTATGGTTTTCAGAATTCAGGTCGCGTTCCGGCCAACCCTGTTTCATGAAGAACCGGCATGGGAAATGTGTGCTTGTCGGTTCAGCGTTCGATTTGACACTTATTCTGCATTTTAAGGAGATACGCATGGCAAAGACTGCCGCAGATGTCTTGAAAATGGCGAAAGACAACGAAGTCAAGTTCGTTGATTTTCGCTTTACCGATACCAAAGGCAAGGAGCAGCACGTGTCTGTTCCGGCTTCGGCTTTTGATATGGACAAATTTGAATCCGGCCATGCGTTCGATGGCTCTTCGATTGCTGGCTGGAAGGGCATTGAGGCGTCCGACATGCTGCTGTTCCCGGATCCGAATACCGCGAACATTGATCCGTTTTACGAAGAAACCACGTTGTACATGCAATGCGACGTCATCGAGCCGTCCGACGGCAAGGGTTACGACCGCGATCCGCGCTCGATTGCCAAGCGCGCCGAAGCGCACCTGAAATCGTCCGGTCTGGGCGATACTGCCTATTTCGGCCCGGAACCTGAGTTCTTCATTTTTGACGGTGTACGCTGGGGCAATGACATGTCCGGCAGCTTCTACAAAATCGATTCCGAAGAAGCCCCCTGGTCAACTGGTGCGAAAATCGACGGCGGCAACGCTGGTCATCGTCCGACTGTCAAAGGCGGCTATTTCCCGGTTCCACCGGTCGATAGTTTCCAGGACATGCGTTCCGAAATGTGTCTGATCCTAGAATCGCTGGGCGTTCCGGTTGAAGTGCATCATCATGAAGTGGCTGGCGCAGGCCAGAATGAAATCGGCACAAAATTCGCCACGTTGACGCAACGTGCCGACTGGACCCAGACTCTCAAATATGTTGTCCAGAATGTTGCCCACACCTATGGTAAGACCGCTACCTTCATGCCGAAACCGCTGGTTGGCGACAATGG
>JAYFNP010000269.1:0-3644 GCA_034933385.1 Burkholderiaceae bacterium
ATTTTGTGCCGCTGGTGCAGGAACGGTATTTTTTTGCCGCGTCCAAAAAATCGCTGCAAAAACCGCCGCTGCGCGACGTGGTCGCCATCCTGCAAAGCGACGACTTCAAAACCCAAGTCAATCAGTTGATCGGCTACGACGCCACCGACACCGGCCGCGTGCTGACGCTGAAAGAAGCTTTCGGACACCTCGCCTGAGAAAATCGCGGGAGTATATTGAAAAATACTGCACTATGGCCGCGTATTTCCTGGCGCATTTAAAATACACCAACCAGTATTTTTCAAGGGCCATTAGGCCCCAACAGCACCCTCAGACCGGCTGAACCGTGATCGGCGGCAGTTTGCCGGACATGTCCCTCGGTTTTTGCGCCACCCGCGCGGCCACTTTGCGGGCGATTTGACGAAACAGACGGGCGACCGTGCCATCCGGCTCGGCGATGACGCTCGGCTGCCCCGTATCGGTCTCGACACGAATCGACAACGACAGCGGCAGTGCGCCCAGGAAATCGACGCCATATTCCGCGCACATTTTCTCGCCACCGCCCGCACCGAAGATATGTTCCGCATGGCCACAACTCGAGCAAACGTGAATGCTCATGTTCTCGACAATGCCGAGAATCGGAATGCTCACCTTCTCGAACATTTTCAAACCCTTTTTGGCATCGAGCAACGCAACATCCTGCGGCGTGGTAACGATCACGGCGCCGGTCACCGGCACTTTCTGCGCCAGCGTCAGCTGGATATCGCCGGTACCGGGCGGCATGTCGACGATCAGGTAATCGAGATCACGCCAGTTGGTCTGTTCGATCAGCTGCTGCAGCGCCTGCGACGCCATCGGTCCGCGCCAGACCATCGGCTCGTCCTGACTGGTCAGAAAGCCGACCGATTGCACCTGCAAACCATGATTTTCCAGCGGCTCCATCGTCTTGCCGTCCCGGGTTTGCGGCCTTTCGCCGGACAATCCCAGCATCAGCGGCTGCGACGGGCCGTAAATGTCGGCATCCAGAATGCCGACCGATGCGCCTTCGGCAACCAGCGCCAGCGCCAGATTCACCGCAACCGTCGATTTGCCGACCCCGCCCTTGCCGGAGGCAACGGCAATGACGTTTTTCACGTTCGGCAGCAGTCTCACGCCACCCTGTACCGTGTGCGGCACGATTTTCGATGTCACATTGACTTCGATTTTCCCAATGCCGTCGATACCTTGCAGCGCCTTGGTCACGCTTGCCCTGATGTCGTCAAACGGGCTGTTGGCCGGATAACCCAGCTCGATCGCCAATGACACGTCCGCGCCACTGATGGCGACGCCTTTTACCGATTTCAGCGAAACGTAATCCTTGCCGGTATCCGGGTCAATGAGGCTGGCGAGTGCCTGCTTGACGGTTTCCGCGGTAAATCCCATATCTTTGCCTCCGTAAGAAGCCGAAAAGTCTAACGCAAATCCGGCATGCTGTGAGAAAACCCCTATTTCGCGACAAGCCTTTGGGCTGGTATCGCGGCAAGCCTTTGGGCTGGTAAAATGGGAATTCCCATTTTTTCAGCGCAACAAACATGACCCGCAAGCTGTTCGTCACTACCGCCCTGCCCTACGCCAACGGCCCGTTCCACATCGGCCATATCATGGAATACATCCAGGCCGACATCTGGGTGCGTTTCCAGCGCATGCAGCAGGATGACGGCAAACCGCGCGAGGTGCATTTCGTCGGTGCGGACGACGCGCATGGCGCACCGATCATGATCGCCGCCGAAAAGGCCGGCATCACACCGCAGGAATTTGTCGGCAAGATCGCCGCCGGCCGCAAGCAGTATCTCGACGGATTTCACATTTCATTCGACAACTGGCATTCGACCGACGGTCCGGAAAACCACGAACTGTCGAAAACGATCTACCGCAACCTGAAAGCGGCCGGGCTGATCGCCACCAAGACCATCGAACAGTTTTACGATCCGGTCAAAAACATGTTCCTGCCGGATCGCTACATCAAGGGCATTTGCCCGAAATGCGGCGCGCCTGACCAGTACGGCGATGCATGCGAAGTGTGCAGCGCAGTGTATGCGCCGACCGAACTGGAAAAACCGTATTCGACGCTGACTGGCGCAACGCCGGTATTGAAAACCTCCGAACATTTCTTCTTCAAGCTGTCAGATCCGCAATGCGTGACTTTCCTGAATGAATGGACGCTGGGCGACGTCGATGGCGTACCACGGCTGCAACCGGAAGTCGCGAACAAGGCGCGCGAGTGGCTCGGCGAAGACAGCGAAGGCCTCGGCGACTGGGACATCAGCCGCGATGCGCCATACTTTGGCATCGAAATCCCGGATGCTCCGGGCAAGTATTTCTATGTCTGGCTGGATGCGCCGGTCGGCTATCTCGCGTCACTGAAAAATTATTTCAACAAGACTGGCCGCGACTACGATGCGTTCATGGCCGACCCGAATACCGAGCAATACCATTTCATCGGCAAGGACATCATCTATTTCCACACGCTATTCTGGCCGGCGATGCTGAAATTTGCCGGCATGCGCGTGCCGAACAACGTGTTCGTGCACGGCTTCATCACCGTCTCCGGCGAAAAGATGTCGAAGTCGCGCGGGACCGGCATTTCGCCGCTGCGCTACCTGGACATCGGCATGAACCCGGAATGGCTGCGCTATTACATCGCCGCCAAGCTGAATGCAAAAGTCGAGGACGTCGATTTCAACCCGGAAGATTTCGTCGCGCGGGTGAATTCCGACCTGATCGGCAAATACGTGAACATCGCCAGTCGCTCGGCCGGTTTCATCGCCAAGCGCTTCAGCGGCAAGATTGCCGCCAGCCTGGCGCCGGAAAACGAGGGCTTTCTCGATACGGTGCGCAGTGCAGCCGACGAAATCGCGCAAAGCTACGAAACTCGCGAATACGGCCATGCCCTGCGCGAAATCATGCATCAGGCCGACGTCATCAATGCCTATGTCGATCAGCACAAGCCGTGGGTGCTGGCCAAAGACCCGGCCAGCGAGGCGGCGCTGCACGAAGTCTGCAGTTGCCTGCTCGAAGCCTTCCGCATCCTGACGATTTATCTGAAGCCGGTGCTGCCGGCGCTGGCGCAACAAGTCGAGGCGCTGTTAAATCTGCCATCACAGCAGTGGGCCGACATCGGCACACCGCTGCCCTCCGGCCATCTGGTCAATACCTATTCGCATCTGATGCAGCGGGTCGATCCGAAAATGCTGGATGCGCTGTTCGAAGCGCCCGAACCGGCTGCGCCGGAAGCCGCCTCCGCGCCAGCCGCGGATGACATCGAAGACATCGCGCCGCAAATCACCATTGACGACTTCACCAAAATCGACCTGCGCATCGCGAAAATCGTCAATTGCGAGCCGGTTGACGGATCGGATCGGCTGCTGCGGCTGACGCTTGACATTGGCGAAAGCAAGCCGCGCAACGTGTTCGCCGGCATCAAGTCGGCCTACCAGCCGGCAGAACTGATCGGCAAGCTGACGGTGATGGTTGCCAATCTCGCACCGCGCAAGATGAAATTCGGCATCTCGGAAGGCATGGTATTGGCTGCCTCTGCGAAAGATGAAAAAGCCAAACCCGGTATTTATATCCTGAACCCGTGGCCAGGCGCCGAACCGGGAATGCGCATCAGATGAAGAATTCTC
>JAYFNP010000270.1:0-3708 GCA_034933385.1 Burkholderiaceae bacterium
CGGAGGACACGGTTCGGTCGACATGTACAAATCAATCGTCCAGTCATGTGACACATATTATTATGCGCTGGCAAACGATCTGGGCGTGGATGCGATGCACGATTTCATGCAACCGTTCGGTTTCGGGCAAAAAACGGGTATCGACCTCGACCATGAGCGCGAAGGCGTGCTGCCATCAACAGAATGGAAGAAAAAGACCTACAAGTCACCCGCGCAAAAGAAATGGTATGCTGGCGAGACTATCTCGCTCGGCATCGGACAGGGATACAATTCGTTCACGCCGCTGCAGTTGTCCCATGCCACGGCTGTGCTGGCGAACAACGGTGTGGTGATGAAACCGCACTTGGTCAAGGCCATCGAGGATGGTGTGACGCGAGAGCGGAAATTGACTGTACCGAAGGAAAGCTACCGCATCAACCTGAGTCCGGAACATGTCGAATTCATCAAGCAAGCGATGGTCGGCGTGACCAAGGAGGGCACTTCCGCAGCCGTATTCTCAAGAACCGAATACATTTCGGCAGGCAAGACCGGAACGGCACAGGTGGTTGGGATGAAGCAAAACGAGAAATACAACGCTGCCGCTGTGGCAGAACGCCGACGCGACCATTCGTTGTATATCGCGTTTGCGCCTGCGGACAAGCCGCGGATTGCGTTGGCCGTAATTGTCGAGAATGGCGGTTTCGGCGCAACTGCAGCAGCGCCGATCGCGAAAAAGGCACTTGATTACTACCTTCTTGGCAAAAAACCGGAGGACAAAGATAAAACTCCCGTGCCGAAAGATGATGCAGGCCTGACCCGCCCGATTGCCGAACTGAAAGCGGAAGCCGAATCGGAAGGCGGTCCGAAAGAGGGCGAAGAAACCGAAGGCAACAATGACTGATCCCCTTTTCTCCCCATGCAAATAGCCATCGACAAAATCGACAAAAATACTTTCCGGCGCTTTATCAAGCGCTGGTTTGATGTATTTGACGGAACGCTGGCGCTGCTCATTTTCCTGATCATGTCGGTTGGCCTGATTACGCTGTACTCGGCAAGCATCGATTTCCCCGGACGCATGCAAGGACAGTTGCGCAACATCATGGTCGCGTTTGTCGTGATGTGGATCGCAGCCAGCATCCCGCCGCAGACGCTGATGCGGTTCGCTGTGCCGATCTACTCCCTTGGCGTTGCCTTGCTGCTGGCGGTTTTCGCGTTCGGCATGGTGAAGAAGGGGGCACGTCGCTGGCTGAATGTCGGCATCGTCATCCAACCGTCCGAAATCATGAAAATCGCCATGCCGATGATGCTGGCATGGTTCTTTCAGAAACGCGAAGGGATACTGGGCTGGAAGGAATACCTGATTGCCGTCTTGCTGCTGGCGATACCAGTTGCCCTAATCGTCAAGCAACCCGATCTCGGCACCGCCTTGCTGGTTTTGGGCACCGGGTTTTATGTCATCTTTCTGGCAGGGTTGTCCTGGAAAACCATTCTCGGCCTGATTATCGCCGCTGGCGCCAGCATGCCGCTGGTGTGGTCGGTGCTGCATGACTATCAACGGCAGCGCATCATGACCCTGCTTGATCCTTCAACCGACCCATTGGGAAAAGGATTTCACATCATCCAGCCAACCATCGCGGTTGGCTCGGGCGGGATTATTGGCAAAGGCTGGATGAAGGGGACACAAGGGCATTTGCATTTCATTCCGGAGCGCACTACTGATTTCATTTTTGCCGTCTATTCGGAAGAATTCGGCCTGATAGGCAACCTGGTGCTGATGGTGCTGTACCTGCTGCTGATCGGTCGTGGGCTGATGATTGCCGCTCGTGCGCCAACTTTTTTTACGCGACTCCTGGCTGGCGCGATTTCGCTGATGTTCTTTAACTACGCTTTCGTCAACATGGGCATGGTTAGCGGCATCCTGCCAGTGGTCGGCGTTCCATTGCCGTTCATGAGTTACGGTGGCACGGCGTTGGTCACGCTGGGACTGGGCGCAGGTATCCTGATGAGCATCAACCGACATCGCAAGTTGGTGCAAACCTGATTGTTTGTACGAATAGCATCATGCCCATCCGATACCTACATCGAACAAAGTTATTTTCCGGTATGTTGCTAGCATTCGCTATTGCCGGTTGCAGCGTAGCGCCGAGACAGCTGCCGCCAACGGTCACCCCAGCCAAGACAACGGCGGCAACCAGCGCCACCGCGCTACCACCGGCAGGCTCGGGGCGCGGCGGCTATTACAAGGATGACGGCCCGGGAGAAAATATCCCGCTCAATCTGGAAAAAACGCCCGATGCACAACCGAAGGTTGAGTCCCCTTTACCGCGCGCCAACCGACCCTATGCAGTATTAGGCAACATTTATACCCCTATTACGGATAGTCGACCTTTCGTCCAGCGCGGCATCGGCAGTTGGTACGGCAAAAAATTTCACGGCAAGAAAACCTCTTCCGGCGAACTGTACGACATGTACAAGATGACTGCGGCGCATCCAACACTACCGATTCCATCCTATTCACGCGTAACCAATCTCGCCAACGGCAAACAGGTAATCGTGCGCATCAACGATCGCGGGCCATTCCATTCGGATCGCATCATCGACCTATCGTACACGGCAGCGCTAAAGCTGGGCTACCTGGGCAGGGGGTCGGGTATGCTACAGGTTGAGCACTTGCGACCGGAAGACATCGAGCAAATCACTCAATCCGAGGAGGCAGCCCAGAATGCCATTGCTCAGAATCCGCCCTTGCAAGCCAAAGTCAGCCAGTATCCGCAGCTGCCTTTGGATTCACAGGCTGATGATGTTCGTAACACCACGCAACCAGCCGCGTCGCTGACCGGCTATTACCTTCAATTGGGGGCTTTCTCGCACGAACACAATGCCGAAGCGATGCGTGCTCAATACACACTTTCCTGGGCAAATAGATATCCGCCCGCGCAGGTCGTACGAAAGGGTGAACTGTACCGGCTATACGCCGGCCCGTTTCCAAGCCATAGCCATGCAGCCGATGCGGCACAACAAATGCAGAGTTCGGGAGCGCCCAAACCGCTTATCGTCGAACGCTGAGACTGTGGCGCGCATTCTTTGGTCTGATAATGCCTCGCGGGATGGAGGCGTTTGTTCATTTCCCCCTTGGATTCCGACATTTTCAGAGCCACACCAACATCACGAAAACGCGGACCTGTATCAGTTGTCCTTTTCGTCGCGCAACAAAACACGCTGCTCGCTGCTCAATGTGAGAATCGTCGGTTGAAATGGATTGGTTGATGGGGGAGCCGCCGGAACAGGCTCATTGCCGACATGCCCACTGCCGGCGGCTTCCGGCTGAGGCGCTTTCAGGATATCGCGCGCAATTTCGGATTCGATTGCGTCTATTTTTTCGGCTGTCTTGCGCGCAATATCGCGCTGCGCCTTGATCTGTTCAATCTCGCGCTGCAAGATAACATTATCTTGCACTGGCAATGACCGTTTAATTTCGTCAGGCAATGCTTGACTGCCCAACCCCGGAGTGTCCGCTTGCCGCTCCTTCTTCCCGAAAAAAGAAAATAAAGCCACTTCTCCCATGCCTTTGTCGAAATATTGCCATCAATACAACTCTCTAAGGCGATTATGGCACGAATGGCGCCACAATGCAGCCCTAAAAGTCACGAAAAAGCAGAAAGCCTCCCGTTTGCGCACAATCACCCATGCGCTATCTGGAATCACTCCCCATATAATTTTTGTTTCAAT
>JAYFNP010000271.1:0-3399 GCA_034933385.1 Burkholderiaceae bacterium
GATGCTGATTGACTTGGCGCGCAATGACATTGGACGCATCGCCGAGATTGGCAGCGTCAAGGTTACCGACAAAATGGTGATCGAAAAATATTCGCATGTGCAGCATATCGTGTCGAACGTCGAAGGGTTGCTCAAGCCTGAGATGTCGAACATGGATGTGCTGAAAGCCACGTTTCCGGCCGGTACGCTTTCCGGCGCACCGAAAGTGCGGGCGATGGAAATCATCGACGAACTGGAACCGGTCAAGCGCGGGATTTACGGTGGTGCTTGCGGTTACCTGTCGTATAGCGGTGAAATGGATCTGGCGATCGCGATTCGTACTGGCGTGCTCAAGGATGGCATGCTGCACGTGCAGGCGGCGGCCGGCATCGTTGCTGATTCGGTGCCGGAATCGGAATGGCAGGAAACCGAAAACAAGGCGCGCGCCGTGTTGCGGGCAGCCGAACAGGTTCAGGACGGCCTCGATGGCGATTTCTAGGCAGATGGCCGGCTTGTCGTGGCGGCACTTTGCCGCAGGCCGGCTTGCCTGTTGTCACGCGGCTTGCTTCGGGTTCCCGATGCAAGCTGAAATCCTGTCATAGCCCTGGTGCCAATGTCACAACGTCCCATAATCAGTGTCAAGGCAAGGCTCAAGCCGGTTGCCAAGAAACCGGCCAGGCCGGCGAACGCGCACACATCTCCAGTGATCCAGCCGGAATTGAAGCCTGATTCGCTTGCCTTGGCGCTTTGGTGTGCAGCCGATGCAGTCGCCCAAGTGAAGGCAGGCACGGCGCTGCCGCAGGCCTTGGCACGGGTGATGGCGCAATCGCATCCATTGCCGTCAATGCGTGGCGCGATACAGGATATTGCCTACCGGACGATGCGCCGGCTCGGACTGGTGGACACTTTGATTGGCATGATGACCGGCAAGACACCGGAGCCTGCCATGCTGTACGGGTTGCTGTGCTGTTCGTTGACCTTGCTTTCCGAACCGGCCGAAATGCCGGAAGCCAAAACCTACGAAGCTTTTACTGTGGTCGATCAGGCGGTGACGGCGGCCAGCGCCGATTCATCGATCGCGCATGGCAAGGGGATGATGAATGCAGTGTTGCGCCGTTTCCTGCGCGAGCGTGAAGCGCTGATGCAGCAGGCGCAGCAGAATCCGGTTGCGCTCTGGAATTACCCACAGTGGTGGATTGATGCGATCCAATCAGCGTATCCGCGCGATTGGCAAGCGATTCTGGCGGTTGGTAACCGGCCGCCGCCGTTGACCTTGCGGTTGAACCTGCGCCGTACGACGGTCGATGGCTATTTGCGAATACTGGCTGATCATCAGATGGCTGCCCGGCAGATCGGGCCAACGGCGGTGCGGCTGGAAAAACCGTTGCCGGTCGAACAGATTCCCGGTTTTGCCGAAGGGGTGGTTTCGGTTCAGGACGCCGCTGCGCAAATGGCGTCGGCGTTACTTGATCTGCATGATGGGATGCACGTACTGGATGCCTGTGCCGCGCCCGGCGGCAAGAGCGGACATCTGCTGGAAACGGCAACGGTCGATTTGCTGGCGCTGGATGCCGATGCCAATCGTTTGCAGCGTATCGAGGAGAACTTGCGCCGCTTGCAGCTTTCTGCCCGAACGGTTGCTGGCGATGCGGCGAAGCGGAACTGGTGGGATGGACAGGACTTCGACCGTATTTTGGCTGACGTGCCGTGTACTGCGTCCGGCATTGTGCGGCGCCATCCGGATATCCGCTGGCTGCGGCGCAAGGGGGATGCACGCAGCCTGGCAACACTTTCGGCAGAAATTCTCGACAATCTTTGGCAGATGTTGCGTCCAGGTGGTAAATTGCTCTTTGTGACCTGTTCGCTGTGGCCGCAGGAGTCGGAGCAGCAAGCTGCGGCGTTTGCGGTACGCAATCATGCTCTCCGGCTGGAAGCTCCCGGCCAGCTGCTGCCGCAGGGCGAAACGGAACAGGACCACGACGGCCTGTTTTACGCGCTTTTCCAAAAACCGGAAGCGGCAGGCGCCTGATTTTTAACCAGACTCCGCCCGATTACACTGTGATGCGACGACTCTTTCATTGGTTTGTTTGCTGCCTGCTGGCACTGCTGGCGCACGTCCCGTCACAAGCTTTGGCAAGTGACATCGAAATCGTGCAGGCGCGTCTCGAAGCTGGCGAGAGTGGCTATCGGTTGGCATCGGGCTTTCAGTTCGAATTGAATCGTGGTCTGGAGGATGCGATATACCATGGGGTTCCATTGTATTTCACGACCGAGGTCGAATTGAGCCGACCGCGTTGGTATCTGTTTTCCGAACGTTCCATTTCGACGAAGCAGACGATCCGGATTTCTTACAACGTGTTGACCAGACAATACAATGCTGCGATTCTTGGCAGCCTGCAGCAGAATTACCGGACGCTTGAGGATGCGCTCTCGCTGGTGAGACGACCGTTGCGCTGGACGGTCGCTGATTTCGGCGAGCTGGAGGTAGGGGAAACCTACACGGTTGCGGTACGCATGATGCTGGACGTTTCGCAATTGCCGAAACCGTTTCAGGTGAATGCGATCAACAACCGCAACTGGCGCCTTTCGTCTGACTGGAAACGGTTTTACTTTACGGCAGAAAAGTGAACCGCACCATACGTTATATGCTGGTGGTGGGTGGCGCCGTCATGAGCATCCTGCTGTTTCTGCTCGCCTCCGCCTCGCATAATTCCGATTTTTTTGACCAGCACTATTCTTGGCTGCTCGGCCTGAACGTTCTGGTGGCGCTGGCCTTGCTGGTATTGATCGGTCTGCTGCTGGTGCGGTTGTATCGCCGATACCGGCGTCGCAAGTTTGGCTCGCGCCTGATGGCACGGCTGGTATTGCTGTTTGCCGCAATCGGCATTTTTCCGGGCATCGTGATCTATGCGGTGTCAGTTCAGTTCATGTCGCGTTCGATTGAATCATGGTTCGATGTGCGGATTGAATCGGCACTGGAATCTGGTGTCAAGCTCGGACAAACGGCGCTGGATTCCGCTCAGTCCGATTTGAATGCGAAAGCGCGCCGTATGGCTTCCGGTCTGGCCGGTGTGCCGTTGACCATGCAAAAAGTGCAGCTGTCGCACTTGCGCGATGAGGTACAGGTCGACGATGCGCTGATTGTCACGGCCGATGGGCAACTGGTTGCTTCAGCAAGTAGCAGCGCGACGCGCAAACCGCCAGAATTGCCGACCCCGACGATGCTGGATCAGGCCCGGCAGGCCTCCGGTTTTGCCATAATCGAAGGCGGTGCAGACGATGATGACCAAGTTGAGGACATCCCGCTGCGCTTTCGAGTGGTGGTGGCGATTGGAGGGGGGACAGGCGCAGCTGTAAAAAACGAGATGCGCTTTTTGCAATTGATCCAGCCGGTGACTGGCAATCTGGCCGAGAACGCAG
>JAYFNP010000272.1:0-2220 GCA_034933385.1 Burkholderiaceae bacterium
CACGAAAATAAAATATTATTCTCTCCATAATAAATAATCGGTTTTGTCGGAATCGACACCTGTTATTGATTTGCCCCTTTTTGTTTTTGTCTGGAGGACAACATGAATTTATCCGGCCTGTCGGTCAGCGAATTACGTGCGTTGCAGGAAAAAATCGGCCAGGAAATCAAACGACGCCAGGATGAGGAATTGCTCGAAGCGAAAAAGAAAATCCAGGCGATTGCGCAAAGCGTCGGCCTGCCGCTAAAAGACTTGCTGAATGCGCCGGTGCGTACTGGCAGCGGCAAAGTGGCGGTGCGTTACCGTCATCCGGACAATGCCGAACTGAAATGGACTGGCCGCGGCCACCAGCCGGTGTGGGTACGTGAATGGCTCGCATCCGGCCAATCGATGGACGCATTACGCATAAAATAGCGGGGTATATCGTAAAATACCGCTGTTTTGCCACGTATTTACTGGTCGTTTTTAAATACTGATGGCAGTATTATTTTCATTCCGAAATGCCGCGCACTTCGCTGCGCGGCCTGCAGTCTCACTTGAATCACATCATGCTCACTCTTTCCAAATCGATCTTCAAGGCCTATGACATCCGCGGCATCATCGGCAACACGCTGGATGCTTCGGTCGCGCAACGCATCGGCCAGGCATTCGGCTCGGCGGTGCGCGCGCAAGGTGGCACCAGCGTCGTCATCGGCCGCGATGGCCGCCTGTCCGGCCCGGAACTGGCCACCGCGCTGGCGTCCGGCCTGCAAGCTGCCGGCGTCGACGTGATCGATCTCGGCTTGGTGGCAACACCGATGGTGTATTTCGGCACCCATGTGCTGGCGGCGCACTCCGGCATCATGGTGACCGGCAGCCACAACCCGCCGGATTACAACGGCTTCAAGATGGTGCTCGAAGGCGAAGCGATTCATGGCGACACCATCCAGTCGCTGTACACCGCCATCAAAACCGGTGATGTCGCATCCGGCCACGGCAGTTACCACACGCATGACATCAAGGCCGCCTACATCGACCGCATCGTCAGCGACGTGAAACTGGCGCGGCCGATGAAAATCGCAGTCGATTGCGGCAATGGCGTCGGCGGCGCGATCGCCGGCGACTTGTTCCGCGCGCTCGGCTGCGACGTAATCGAACTGTTTTGCGAAGTCGATGGCCATTTCCCGAACCATCATCCGGACCCGGCACATCCGGAAAATCTGCAAGACTTGATCCACTGTCTGCAGAAGACAGATGCCGAAATCGGCTTGGCGTTCGACGGCGATGCCGACCGCTTGGGCGTAGTCACCAAAGACGGGCAAATCATTTTCCCCGACCGGCAACTGATGCTGTTCGCGCAAGACACGCTGACACGTCATCCGGGCCGCGAAATCCTGTACGACGTGAAATGCACGCGCCATCTGGCACCGTGGATCACCGCCAACGGCGGTCAGCCGCTGATGTGGAAAACCGGCCATTCGCTGGTGAAAGCGAAATTGCGCGAAACCGGCGCACCGCTCGGCGGAGAAATGAGCGGCCATATCTTTTTCAAGGATCGCTGGTACGGCTTCGATGACGGGCTGTACGCCGGCGCGCGCATGCTGGAACTGCTGTCGCGCCATGCCGACCCATCGGCGTTGCTGAATGGACTACCGCAATCGGCCAGCACGCCGGAATTGCACCTGCAACTGGCCGAAGGCGAAAATTTTGCGCTGATCGACCGGCTGCAACGTGAGGCCCGTTTCCCCGGCGCCAGCGACATCATCACCATCGACGGGTTGCGGGTCGAATATCCGGACGGTTTCGGGCTGGCGCGTTCGTCGAACACCACGCCGGTCGTGGTGATGCGCTTCGAAGCCGAAACGCCGGCCGCGCTGGCGCGCATCCAGGCCGAATTCAAACGCGTGATCCTGGCGGCCAAGCCGGATGCGCAACTGCCGTTTTGAACGCCGGATGAAAATCCTGATCGTCCGCGTCTCGTCGCTCGGCGACGTCGTGCACAACATGCCGATGCTGGCCGACATCAAGCATCATCATCCTGACGCGCAAATCGACTGGGTGGTCGAGGAAGCGTATGCCGACCTGATTCGGCTGAACCGTCATGTGGACCGCGTCATTCCGTATGCGCTGCGCCGCTGGCGCAAAAGCCTGCTGTCGTCGGCCACGCGCACCGAAATCCGCGCCTTCCGCGAAGCAGTCAAACGTGAAACCTATGACGTGGTGTTCGACACCCAGGGCTTG
>JAYFNP010000273.1:0-5563 GCA_034933385.1 Burkholderiaceae bacterium
GGGCAATATCGTCGCCGAGCCGGTGACGCTGATGACTGCGATCCCGGGCGTCTTTTCCGGCGGCGAGGTCCAGCACGGCGGCAGTACGGTCGTGGCGGCGATCGGTTCCGGCAAACGTGCTGCCGAATCGATTCATGCGTACCTGACCAAGAGCGACATGGATCACGAATCGCTGAAACCGCAGCGCCGCGATTTCGTGCCGCCGCTTGTCAGCGATCCGGCGCACCGTACCGATGTGCATCGGCCGCACGTGCCGGAAACAGAGCCGCTTGCACGGCGCACCTCGTTCGACTCGGTCTGGATCGATTTCGACCAGAACATTGCCAGGGTCGAGGCGGAACGCTGCCTGCGCTGCGACCAGTGCATCGGTTGCGGCCTGTGCGAACTGGTCTGCACTGAAGTCGGCGCCAACGCGCTGAACATGGTCGATGCCGGCAACGGCCGGCTGGCATTCGAAGGCTTTTTGCGGCCGGCGACCACCTGCATTGGCTGCGGCGCATGTGCCGAGGTTTGTCCGACCGGCGCGATCACCGTGGAAACCGTCGGCAACGAGCGCGTGACCACGATTACCGGCACCGTAGTGCGCCGGCAGCCGTTGGTGACTTGCTCGGTTTGCTGTGAGCCATCCGTTACGGGGGCGCAGCACGAGGCGCTGTGCGAGCGCCTCGGGCGCGACCCATCGGCGCCGTACGTCTGCCCGTCCTGTGCCAGAACCAGAACCGGCGACGCGATGCAGGTGATGTACCTGTAAGCTGTCGTGGTGCCGAAAAAATCCCCGCAATGCGGGGATTTTTTTGTTATCTGCTGCGGGAATTGGGTGGGCGCAAACCGGCTGGTCCGCCGTTGGCGGCGGCCGGAAGCGAGTGTCAGCCGGTTTTCAGGCAGAAAATATACTGAGGGCTGTATTTTAAAATGGCCGCGGAACGTCTGGCCGGATTGGCATATTTTGAACTATACCCCGGCAAAAATACTTCAAAACCGAGGTTTTCTGGTCACAGCAGCGTTGCCAGCGGCGCCAGTTCGCCGCTGAAATGGGCGGCGTGATCCGGTAGGGCGGACACGAAGCGGAATTCGCTGAACTCAAAGCCGGGCGCGACGCTGCAGCCGGCCAGCGCAAAGCCATCGATTACCCGCGCCGCCTGCCAGTGTCCAGCCGGAATTACGGCGACGCTGCCGTGGCCGGCCAACGGATTGCCGAGCAGGCTGCGTTCGAACTTAGCGGTCAGCGGGTCATAAGCCAGCAGTTCCAGCGTGCCGCCGGCGTAGAAATGCCAGATTTCGTCGGAATCGATCACGTGCCAGCGGCTGAATTGCCCCGGTTCGAGCAGATAATAAATCTGGGTCAGCGCCGAACGCTTGCCGCGCGGCGTGTCGACTGGCGTGGCGGAACGGTACAGCTCGCGGTACCAGCCGCCTTCCGGATGCGGCGCGAGTTGCAGCGATGCGATCAGTTGGCGGGCGGACATCGGCGCGAATTACAGCACGAGGGTCTGCGCTTCATTGCCCTGGCGCGCGCGAATCTCGCCAATCAGCGAAACCGTTTCTCCTGCGGCGCGCAATTGCTTGATGGCTGCCTCGGCGTTTTCTTTCGCAACGATCACCACCATACCGACGCCGCAGTTGAATACGCGGTGCATTTCGGCATCTGCCACGCCGCCGTGCTGTTGCAGCCACTGGAACAGCGGCGGCATGGTCCAGCTATCTTTGTGCAGTACCGCAGTCAGATTCTCGCGCAGCACGCGCGGCACGTTTTCAACCAGCCCGCCGCCGGTGATGTGCGCCATGCCCTTGACTTCCATCGCCGCCATCAGCGCCAAGAGCGGTTTAACGTAAATTCGCGTCGGCGCCATCAGCACGTCGGCCAGCATTTTGCCGTGAAAGTCGGCGTTCAGATCGGGTTTGGCGACTTCGATGATCTTGCGCACAAGCGAGTAGCCGTTCGAGTGCGCGCCGCTTGATGCCAGCCCGAGCACCGCGTCGCCCGGCATGATTGTGCTGCCGTCGATCAGCTTCGATTTCTCGACCGCGCCGACCGCGAAGCCGGCCAGATCGTATTCGCCGTCCGGATACATGCTCGGCATTTCGGCGGTTTCGCCGCCGATCAGCGCGCAGCCGGCCTGTTCGCAGCCCAGCGCCACGCCCTTGATGACATCGGTCGCGGTCGCGACGTCGAGCTTGCCGCAGGCGAAATAGTCGAGAAAAAACAACGGTTCGGCGCCTTGCACCAGGATGTCGTTGACACTCATCGCGACCAGGTCGATGCCGACCGTGTCGTGCCGGTTCAGGTGGAACGCCAGCCGGAGTTTGGTGCCGACGCCGTCGGTGCCGGATACCAGAATCGGCTCCTTATACCTCTTGCCGATCTCGAATAAGGCGCCGAAACCGCCGATGCCGCCGAGCACGCCATCGCGCATCGTGCGCTTGGCAAACGGCTTGATCGCTTCGACCAGCGCATCGCCGGCATCAATGTCGACGCCGGCGTCGCGGTAGGAAAGGGAAACATTCTTCGGTGTACTCATGATGTGTTTGGCGTCTGGGACGGTTAAAATAGCGGGAAACAAAGCGAAACGCGCGGTTTCGCTAAAACCGCCATTTTATCAAACTGCCCGATAGCGTCATCGCCCATGCCATTTTCTTTGTCGCCAAACCAGAAGCAGACCATCATCTGGGTCGGCCTATGGCTGCTGCTGATGGTATTGCTGGTGCTGCTCGGGCCGGTGCTGACGCCATTCATCGCCGGCGCCATTCTTGCGTATATCCTGAATCCGGCGGTCGAACGCATCTGTGCATGGAATTTCGGCAAGTTCCAGATCCCGCGCGTGCTGGCGGTGCTGCTGGTGATTTTTCTGCTGTTCGCGTTGCTGGTGGCGCTGGTGCTGATCGTGGTGCCGGTGGTGCAGGAAGAATTGCCGCTGCTGCAGGAACAGATTCCGAACTTCCTGACCCGTGTGGGCAACACGTTCGGCCCGGTCCTCCAGCAGCTGGATATCGAGCTCAAACTTGATCCGGCCAGCGTGCGCAAGATGCTGACCGAGCAGTTCGCCGCCAGCAAGCAGTGGTTGTGGCAGGCGGTGCTTTCTTCTATCCGCATGGGCGGAACCGCGCTGCTGGGCTGGCTGGCAATGCTGGTGCTGATCCCGGTGGTGCTGTTTTACCTGCTGCTCGACTGGCGCAAGTTGCTGCGAATTTTCGTTTCGGCGGTGCCGCGCCGCTGGACCAGAAAAACCGTTTCGATGGCCAACGAAGTGGATGACTTGCTGGCGCAATATCTGCGCGGGCAGTTCCTCGTCATGCTGGTTTTGTCCGTGTATTATTCTTCCGGACTGGCAATCGCCGGCTTTGATATCGCGCTGCCGGTCGGCATCATCACCGGCATGCTGGCATTCGTGCCGTATGTCGGTTTCGGCATCGGGCTGGTGATGGCGCTGCTGGCGGGGATGTTGCAATTCTCCGACTGGTACGGGGTGATTGCGGTGGCGATCATTTACGGTATCGGCCAGGGGCTGGAAGGATTTTTCCTGACGCCGAAGCTGGTCGGCGAGCGTATTGGACTGCACCCGCTGATGGTGATTTTCGCGTTGCTCGCATTCGGGCAACTGTTTGGTTTTGTCGGCGTATTGCTGGCGCTGCCGTCGTCGGCCATCCTATCGGTGGCGTTCCGGCACGTCAAGACGAATTACGTCGAGAGCAATTTTTACAAGTCATGAGCATTGAACCATGCGGCAACTGTTGCTGGATTTAGGGACGCAACCGCCGCAAACCCTGGAGACCTTTGTGGCCGGCGCGAACGCCGAACTGATGCAGATGCTGCACCGGTTCGCAGTACGCTCTGGCAGCGATCATTTCGCCTATCTCTGGGGCGAGCCGGCGGCTGGCAAGACCCATTTGTTGCGCGCCCTGGCTGGAACGGGTGGGGCACGCTACCTGACGGCCGACGCCGAGGTCGAGGCGTTTGCCTGGTCACCGGATGTCAGCCTGTACCTGCTCGACGATTGCGATCGCTTGCCACCCGAATCGCAAGCGGCGGCATTTACGCTATTCAACCTGGTGCGTGATCATGGCGGTTTTCTGGTGGCCAGCGGCGGCGTTGCGCCGGCAATGTTGCCACTGCGTGACGACGTGCGCAGTCGCATTGCCTGGGGGCTGGCGTATCAATTGCACCGGCTGACAGACGACGAAAAACTGACCGCCTTGTCGCAGGCGGCGCTGGGGCGCGGCTTGATTCTGTCGGCTGGCGTGTTACCCTACTTAATTACGCACTGTGAGCGCGACATGCGTTCGCTGTCCGGCATGCTGGACGAGCTGGATCGCTATTCTCTGGAAACGCGGCGCGCGATCACGCTGCCGCTGCTGCGTGAATTGTTGCAATTTGAGGCAACCCCCGAATGAAGAAAAACCTGGCCCTGTTCGATCTTGACCACACGTTGTTGCCGCTCGATTCCGATTACGAGTGGGGGCAGTTTTTGGCGCGCATCGGCGCCGTCGACCCGGAAGAATTTGCGCGGCGTAATGAAGCGTTTTATGCGCAGTACCAGGCCGGCACGCTGAATCCGGTCGAATATCTCGAATTCGCGCTCGGCACGCTGGCCAGGTTTCCGCGCCGGCAACTGGATGCGTGGCACGAACAGTTCATGGCGGAGGTGATCAATCCGGCCATCACGCCTTCCGCGCGTGATCTGGTCCGGCGCCATCAGGATCTCGGCGATCTGGTCGCGATCATCACTGCGACCAACCGTTTCGTGACCGAGCCGATCGCGCGGGAATTTGGTGTGCCGCATCTGCTCGCGCCCGAGCCGGAACTGACGCCGGAGGGCGAATTGACCGGTCGGCTGTCTGGCAATCCGACCTACGGCGCCGGCAAGGTGACCCGAACGCACGAATGGCTGTCCGACATGGGGCGCTCGCTCGACAGTTTCGAGCAAAGCCATTTCTACAGCGATTCGCAAAACGACATTCCGCTGCTGTCGATCGTCACACATCCGGTGGCGACCAATCCGAATGCCAAGCTGGAGGCGCATGCCCGGGCGCAGGGCTGGCCATTGATTAAACTGTTCCATGATTAAAAAATTTATCCGCAAATTGCTCGGTGCGGGCGCAGGCCAGGCGCCTGAAATCAAGACCGAACCGGTGATCATCACGGCGCGCGAGCATCGCATCGATCCGGCGCTGGTATCGAACAATGCGGTGCGCGTCACGCAAACCTTGCAGGAAGCCGGCTTCAAGGCGTTCGTTGTCGGCGGCGCGGTGCGCGATCTGTTGCTGGGCGTGCAGCCGAAGGATTTCGATGTCGCCACCAATGCAACGCCGGAGCAGGTGCGCCGGCTGTTCCGGCGGGCGTTCCTCATCGGCAAGCGCTTCCAGATCGTGCATGTGATGTTTGGCCAGGATGTGATCGAGGTTACCACCTTCCGCGGTGCGTCCAACGACGAGGCGAAAAAGGATGAATTTGGCCGGGTGCTGCGCGACAACACCTTCGGTCAGCAGTACGAAGATGCGGCGCGGCGCGATTTCACCCTCCACGCGCTGTATTACGATCCGGCGACGCAGACCGTACTCGATTACC
>JAYFNP010000274.1:0-1772 GCA_034933385.1 Burkholderiaceae bacterium
TTCGATCAGTGCCAGCGCATCATCGATGCGTTTGCCAATGTCGGCTTGCTTGGCTTGCGCGCGCAGGCTTTCCCAGCGCGCACCTTCCGGCACCCAGAATACATTCGCTTCAGTGTAGTAATCGCGCTCTTCCAGGGCCTGCGCCCGGTCTTCCGGCGTGGAATCTGGGATGTAGTAATCGTCGTCTGAGGTGGTGAAACGGCTGTTGAGTTCGGTACGGCGTGCCTGGAACGCGTCGGAGATGTATTTCAGGAAGATCAGCCCAAGGACGATGTGCTTGTATTCGGCTGCGTCCATGTTGGCACGCAACTTGTCGGCCGCTGCCCAGAGGGTCTTTTTGATGTCGTCGAGCATTCTTTTTCTTCGTTTTGAGGTTTTCTACTTCGAACAACTCACAAATAGTACCAGCCACCCAAGGGGAAATGCCAGTTTAGATATGTTTTACCGCGCATTTAGGGTGGTTTCAGTTGGATGGTGGCGATTGTGTAGCGTCAGCCGGACAGGGTAGCGCATTCGAAGCTCAATAACTGAGCTAAGGCATCGTTTTAGTCAGTATTTCCGCAACAGCGGTGCTGTATATTTGTACAGTAAATGTTAAAATATCAACCACTGGAACCCGATTCAGGAGGCCGCCATGTTGAGTGCCAAACAGCAGTGCTTCGTCGATGAATACTGCCTCGACCGCAACGCCAGCCGGGCGGCACGCGCGGCCGGATATAGCGAACGCTCAGCCAGCGTCACCGCCTGCCGGATGCTAGCGAATGCTAAGGTTCAAGCCGCGCTGGCGCTGCGTGAGCAGGAGATGCAGCAGGCGCTGGATGTGACCCGCGAGACGGTCATCCAGGGGCTACAGGAGGCGATTTCAACCGCCAGGGAACAGCAGAACCCGGCCGCGATGATCGCCGGCTGGGCGGCCATTGCGAAGCTTTGCGGATTTTATGCGCCGGAACGGCACAAGGTGGATTTGTCGGTCGCCGACTCGGCTGAGTGGCGGCGATTTGAGCGGATGAGTGATGGAGATCTGGCGAGAATGGCGGCCGGTGATCGCGAGAATTAACAGCGCCACTACCGTGTTTGGAAAGTGGTGCTGTGCAGGCGGTACATTTCTTGGTTTATGCTTGTCGGCGTTTGGGCGTTATCGGAACCGCCGACAGGCGCGTGGGCTTGGTGGTTTGTGTGAGTTGTTTTACAGTGGTTCTTGGTTTATTACTAGTCGATTCTTCTCGCATATGACTGGAATTTAACTCACGAAACTCACCGCATCCACGGAGCGCTTCAATCCACCAAGTAAGAGCGCCTTGGCGCTTTTCTCCCCAACGGAGACATAATCCATCGGTGATCCGATCTTTATATTGCGACAGAATCTTGCCTAGTCGCTTTCCGTTGATCGTCTGTGTCACCGGATTGCCGCCTGCAAGTTCGAACAAGATGTCATACAGCGACAGTGCGTCATCATCGTCTTCTGCAGAACGATTGACTGAGAATTGGGGTGGCGCAGCCTTAGCAACCAGCTCCTTTATTGTCAGCGCGGTATTCCTGCTTTGCCCCGTTCCGATTTCATTAGCCCATGCATTCAAGAGCCGGCCATGCTGTGATCGTGCAGGATCATCCCTGACTGCGTCACTCACAGCATCCATTGGGTCAGTCAGCTGTGGGAAGATGATGCCATCACTCGTTTCCCCTATAGGAATATGCTGTTGTCGCTGCAGGGAGGCTAGCCAGCATATGGTTTGTCGCACCATGTCATCCCAAATTTCGAAGCTGGCCATGCG
>JAYFNP010000275.1:0-21154 GCA_034933385.1 Burkholderiaceae bacterium
CATTTGACCCTGCCACAATGGAGATGAACAAAATGGCCAGTTATCACCTGAGCATCAAAAGCGGCAAAAAGGGGAAGGCTGCTAATCATGCTGCATACATTGCACGTGAAGGTAAGCACGGTAAAAACGATGAAACACAGGATTTGGTTTTCAGGGCACATGGTAACTTGCCAGACTGGGCTGAGGATGACCCTATGTCATTCTGGAAAATGGCTGACCAACATGAGCGAGCTAACGGTGCAGCTTATCGGGAGTTCGAAGTGGCCTTGCCTGCCGAGCTGACAATTGAACAGCAGAAAGAATTGCTGATGGGCTTTATCAACAAAAATATCGGGCAAAAACCTTACCAGACAGCCATACATGCGCCGACTGCAGCTCTAGGCGGCGTAGCGCAACCTCACGCGCATCTGATGTTTTCTGACCGCGCGCCGGATGGCATTGATCGGCCTGCCGAGCAGCATTTCAAACGACATAACCCGGTCAACCCGGAATTAGGTGGAGCCAAAAAAGATAGCGGTGGAAAACCACGAGCAGAGCTGCGAGATGAGGTTTGCTCAGTTCGCGAGTCCTGGGCTCAACTTCAAAATGCCTCGCTGGAAATGCACGGACATGCTGCTAGGGTTGACCACCGCAGCCACAAGGATCGGGGTATAGATGCCAAACCTGAAAGGCACCTGGGGCAATCGGGGGTCAAGAAAATGTCTGATGAAGAAAGGAAGAATTTCCGGGGGGCAAAGTTGGCAGAGCACGAGCAAGTAATGTAAAGATATTGACAGTTGCCACCTGCTATTTCCGCTATTAATAGCGGAAATAGCAGGTATAGCGATGGCTGAACGGGCTGCGCCACTATCAAATCGGGAAACTGTCAGCTCAAGCCGGAACTACTACACGCTATGCAACCTTGCCAAATCTCCCCGTTACAACTTTGTTGCCAGCCGCAATTGCGTCAAGGTAATCAGCCCAATGTTGCATCATGGCGGATCGCTCTGGCAAATATTGTGCATGATTGTAGGCGGCACGAACGCCATCACGTTCGGCATGAGCAAGTTGACGTTCAATAACATCTGAACGATAGCCCATTTCATTCAATGCTGTTGAAGCAATTCCGCGAAAGCCGTGACCGGTCATTTTGCTTCTGTAGCCCATACGGTAAAGCGCGAACAGAATGGTATTTTCGCTCATCGGCTGGCTGCGGACTCGATCTCCAGGAAATACTAGTGCATCATTTCCGTTAAATGTCTTAAGCTCCTGAAGCAAAGCAATGACCTGCTTTGAGAGAGGGACGATATGTTCCTCTTTCATTTTCATGCGTTCAGCAGGAATGCGCCATTGTGCCGCCTCAAGGTCAAACTCTGACCAGCGAGCATTCCGCAATTCGCCAGTACGAACAAAGGTGTAAGCAAGAAAACGAATTGCGAGCAGCGTTTGCTTGCGTCCATCGTAATCGCTCAATCGCCGCATAAACTCGGGCAACTCTTCAAGTTTCAAGCGGGCATGATTCTTACTCTTTGGTGCTTGAAACGAGCCTTGCAGTGGAAGAACCGGGTTGCTCGCAGTCAAAAGCCTTGTAATTGCATAATTAAAAACGGCACTGCATCGCTGCTTAACTCGGGAAGCAGTCTCTAGTGCTCCACGCGCCTCAATCTTGCTCAACACGTCCAACATTTCTTTGGCGGAAATATCAGCGATCGGGCGTTTGCCGATGTAAGGGAAGACATCTTGATCTAATGAATCCATGATTTTGGTGGCGTAGCCAGGGCTCCACTTTGCGCTGCTTTTATGGTGCCATTCACACGCTACTCGCTTGAAAGTCTGATCGCTTTTCTCCAATGCTTGCCGTTTTTTCTCTCTTTTGGCGTTGCTTGGATCGTCACCCGCATCAAGTAGCTTGCGGGCTGCATCGCGTTTTTGCCTGGCTTCACTGAGTGAAATTTCAGGATATACGCCCAAAGCCAACACTTTTTCTTTATTGGCATAGCGGTATTTCATGCGCCAGTAGCGTGCACCATTCGTCTGCACCAACAAAAACATGCCCCCGCCGTCGGCAAGTTTGTATGGTTTTTCCTTGGGTTTTGCGTTCTTGCATTCAGTCGCAGTTAGCTTCATCTGGGGGTACTTTATGTTGAGTGGTTGGTTGCAGCAAAAAAGTACCCCAAATGTACCCCCAATTTCTTTGGATGTAAATAATGTGCTTTGGACACCAGCAAACAAAAAACCGCGTATCCACAATGGATTACGCGATTTTGTTGGATTGTTTTGGATGGCTTTGGAACGGTAATTGGTCTCGCCGACAGGAATCGAACCTGTATCTCACGCTTAGGAGGCGCGTGCACTATCCATTGTGCTACGGCGAGACGCTGTTGAGTCCGGCATTATAGCCGCTCCGGCCATTGAATTGCGCCCGGCTGCGGGTACAATCGCGCTTTGTCCCAGCCAATCCGCCCATCATGTCAGTCATCACCCTCACCGACGCACAGCTTGCGTTTGGCCATTTCGCGATGCTCGACCACGCCGACTTTTCGCTCGAAGCCAACGAACGTGTCGGGTTGATCGGGCGCAACGGCACGGGCAAATCTTCGCTGTTGAAAGTCCTTGCCGGACAGGCAAAACTGGACGATGGCTTGCTGGTGAGGCAGCAAGGGCTGAAAATCACCTACGTCGAGCAGGAACCGCTGTTCGCGCCCGAGGCCACCGTGTTCGAGACGGTGGCCGGCAGCATGGGTGAAGTGCAGACAATGCTGACCGAATTCGATGCGCTGACGGCGCAACTCGGCGGCACAGACGATGCCGCGACCCTGGCGCGGTTGAACGATTTGCAAACCCGACTCGATGCGGCCGATGCGTGGAACCTGGCCAACCGCGTCGAAACCACGCTGGATCGGCTGGGGCTGGACAAGGCAGCGATCGTCGGCACGCTGTCCGGCGGAATGCAAAAACGTGTCGCGCTCGCCTGCGGGCTGGTCGGCGCACCGGACGTACTGCTGCTGGATGAACCGACCAACCACCTGGACGTCGATTCGATCGTCTGGCTGGAAGGCTTGCTGCGCGATTTCCGTGGCAGCGTGCTGCTGATTACCCACGACCGCAGCTTTCTGGACCATGTCGCAACGCGCATCGTCGAGCTTGATCGCGGCCAGCTGCGATCCTATCCGGGCAATTTCAGCGCCTATAAACGGCTCAAGGCCGAACAGCTGGCCGTCGAGGAAGTTGAAAACGCCAAGTTCGACAAGTTCCTGGCACAGGAAGAAGTGTGGATCAGGAAGGGCGTCGAAGCGCGGCGCACGCGCAATGAAGGCCGTGTGCGACGGCTGGAAGCGTTACGCCTCGACCGTGCCGCGCGGCGCGATCAGCAGGGACAGGTAAAGATGGATGTCGCGGCCGGCGAGCGTTCCGGCCGGATCGTCGCCGAACTGACGCACATCAGCAAATCGTTCGGCGACAAGGTGATCGTGCGCGATTTTTCCGCGATCATCCAGCGCGGCGACAAGGTCGGCTTCATCGGCGCGAACGGCACCGGCAAGACCACCTTGCTGAAACTGATTCTCGGCCAAGAGCAGCCGGATGCCGGCAGCGTGCGCCAGGGCGCAAACCTGCAGATTGCCTATTTCGACCAGATGCGCGCGCAGCTCGACGACGACGCCACGCTGCTGGATACGATTTCCCCCGGCAGCGAATGGGTCGAGATTGACGGCCAGAAAAAACATGTGATGAGTTATCTGGGCGATTTCCTGTTTTCGCCGGAACGGGCGCGCTCGCCAGTGAAATCGCTGTCCGGCGGCGAGCGCAACCGGCTGCTGCTGGCGCGGCTGTTCGCCAAACCGGCCAACGTGCTGGTGCTGGACGAACCGACTAATGACCTGGACATCGACACGCTGGAGTTGCTGGAAGACTTGCTGGAAGAATACCGAGGCACGGTATTTCTGGTCAGCCACGACCGGATGTTCCTTGACGACGTGGTGACACAGGTGATCGCCTCCGAAGGCAATGGCCAATGGCGCGAATATGTCGGCGGCTATTCCGACTGGCAACGGGCGCACCCCACTGCCACCGTTGCCAAACCGGCCAAAACCGACGCCGCACCCAAACACCGGGAAACGCCGCCCGCCTCAAGCCAGCGCAAGAAACTCAGTTACAAGGAACAGCGCGAGCTGGATGAATTGCCGAACCGGATTGCCCAACTCGAAGCCGAACAAAAAACCATCAGCGAGCAACTCGCCAATCCCGATCTGTACCGTCAGCCGTCGGATGAAATAAAACGGCTGAACGATCGGTTTGCCGAAATCGACGCCTTGCTGCTGGAAAGTCTGGAGCGCTGGGAAGCCATCGAGGCACGGGTCCGGAACTAGGCAGCAAATGTCATCGGGCCGCGTTGGGCCGAAAATCGAGGCAAAAATATACTAGGCCCTGTATTTTAAAACAGCCGCAGAAGTTATGGCCTAGACCTTATGTTTCTACCGATACCCCCCGAGAATTGCCCCAGTCACGGCATCTGGCGGAGCCGCAACGCATCTTTAAGCCCAAAACATGGCGCTGCGACGCGGAACGGCCGGCAGACGAACCGCTCGTCCGCCATCCTGCAAGGTCAGCACGCCCAAAACCGCATCTTTCCCAACCGCCGGAATGTTCGGCCAAGCCGGGGGCAAGCGCTCGTCCAGACGATCTTCAGCCTGAGAACCGAAACCGACCCACGTCAGCGCGAGCCCCTGCCTGCGGTTGTAGCGGGCATTCATAACGACTTGGCAATCCGCAGCCAGTCTTCCTGGCTCAGACTGGCGCCATCCGCCGCGCCGGCCGGCTTGACGGTTGCCGCCTTTTCAGCCGGCGCACTGCCCGAAGCGCTCGATTTCCCCGGCAAAAAACCGGCCAACGCAACGACAACGGCGGCCAGCACAAACAACAGGCCTGTGGCTGCCCGATAGGATGTTCCTGAATTTCCGGATGATTCCATGACGTCCTCCATTGAATGACTACATCGAAACACAAGACCCAGATTCGGCCCAACTGTCAGCCATAGTGCCGGCTGAACATGTCGTCCGCATGACATGCACGACATTCGTGACAGGCGCGACACGCAGAAACGGTTCGGCATGAATTCAAGCCGCCAACTGCCCGTACCCACTATTCAGCAGAAACCGTGCCAGCATTGTCTTCAGGAAGGTAAAGGCGATCCGCCAGGGAAAGCGAGCAATGGGCCGGTCAACGGGAGTATTGTTGAGTAGCCTTGAAAAACATGGGGGAAAGTCTGAATTTATGGCATACCCCCATGAATCATGGGGCAACTTGAGGGGCGGACAGCTTCTTCCGGAACTAAAAGCCGATACGTCGGAAATCCCGGATGCGGAATCCCATCGCCAGCAACGCGCCAAAGTAGACCACGCCACAGACGCCCATCACGAGGCACAGCGCGCCGACGCGGTGCAGCGGCTGGGCCCGCAGCGCGAGCCAGTCGAACTGGCCGGCTACCCACAACGCAACGCCGGCCAACAGGAACAGCGCGCCCGCCAGTTTGATGAAGAAAAACTCCCATCCCGGTTGCGGCGCGTAAATGTTGCGACGGCGCAGCCCCCAGAACAGGAAGACGGCATTGATGCATGCGCCCAAACCGATGGCCAGCGCCAACCCGGCATGTTCGATCAATGGCACAAACAACAGGTTCATCAACTGGGTCGCAACCAGCACGCCAATGGCAATCTTGACCGGCGTCCTGATGTCTTGCTTGGCGTAAAAACCGGGTGCGAGAATGCGCACCACAATCAAGCCGATCAGCCCAACGCCATAGGCGACCAATGCATGACTGGTCATCTCGACATCGAGTTCACTGAATCGGCCGTAATGGAACAGCACCGTAGTCAGCGGTTCGGGGATGGTCAGCATCATCACCGCTGCCGGCAACGCCAGCATGAAAGTCAGCCGCAAGCCCCAGTCGAGCAACGCCGAATATTCTTGCGCATCGCCGTCGGCGTTCGCCTTCGACAGGCTGGGCAACAGAATCGTGCCCAGCGCGACACCCAGCAGCGCAGACGGGAATTCCATCAGCCGGTCGGCATACGACAGCCAGGAAACGCTGCCCTTGTCGAGGTGCGAGGCAATGTTGGTATTGATCATCAGGCTGATTTGCGCGACCGACACCGCGAAGGTTGCCGGCACCATCTGTTTCAGCACGCGTTGCACGCCGGCGCTGCGGAACGGCGCAATCGGATTGAATGAAAAGCGCGGCAGCATGCCGATTTTCACCAGCGCCGGCACTTGAATCGCCAGTTGCAGCACGCCGCCGACGAACACCGCGAACGCCAAGGCATACACCGGTTGCGCCATACGCGGCGCGACGAACAAGGACGCAACGATGAACGAAACGTTCAGCAGCACCGGCGTGAAGGCGGGAATCCTGAATTCGCGCCAGGTGTTCAGGATGCCCCCGGCCAGCGCGACCAGCGACATGAACAGGATGTACGGGAACATGATGCGCGTCATCCACACCGCGGCGTCAAACGCGGCGGGTTCGGACTGCAGGCCGGTCGCGATGCAATACACCACTGCCGGTGCGGCCAGAATCCCGACGACACAAGTCAACAGCAACGCCCACATCAGCGCCGAGGCAACCTGATCGACCAGCGTTTTGGTCGCCACCTCGCCCTGCTGGTTCTTGTATTCGGCCAGAATCGGCACAAATGCCTGAGAAAACGCGCCCTCGGCAAACAACCGGCGCAACAGATTCGGGATGCGGAACGCGACGAAAAACGCGTCGGTAAAGGCGGAAGCGCCGAATGCCCGTGCAATCAACAACTCGCGAATCAGACCGGTGATGCGCGACAGCATCGTCATGCCTGATATGGTAACGAGTGTTTTCAGCAGGTTCATGTAACGGCATTATACTGATTGAAACACACGATGGTGCCAGATCAGCCTTGCAAAACTTGCCCTTTTGCCGCGCATCACCGCATAATGCAACAGTCCAATCACGTCCAGACATGCATAACAAACGAACAACCCTCTACCAGGACGCGTCACAGCAAACGGCGCGCAAACCGAAATACGCCCCGATCAACCTGTCGGAAGAAGGCGGCATCCGCTACCTGCATTTCGGCACCCAGTGGATTCAGGGGGCGATGCGTTTGCGCAAACCAGACTGGATCGAACTGGAATATGCGCAACAGATGATGACGTGGATGCTGTTCATCGAGCAGCCGGAACAGATCGTCCAGCTTGGCCTCGGCACCGGCGCGCTGACCAAATCCTGCTACCGTAATTTCACGCAATCGCATGTGACCGCGATCGAACTTAACCCGATGGTCATTTCAGTCTGCGAAGCGATGTTCAAACTGCCGCCCAACGACGAGCGGCTGCATGTGGTCGAAATGGATGCGATGGACTTCGTCTGCGACGAAGCCCACCACGGCAAGGTCGACGTGTTGCAGGTCGACCTGTACGATGCGACCGCACAAGGGCCGGTGCTGGACACGCCGGAATTTTACGCCGCCTGCGCCGCCTGTCTGAAGCCGGAAGGCATCATGACGCTCAACCTGTTCGGCGACCATCCGAGCTATGACAAAAACCTGAATGCGCTGCGCCCGTTTTTCGACCTGGTGCTGTGCCTGCCGGAAGTGAACGCCGGCAACGTGGTCGCGGTCGCCTTCAAGACAGCACCACAATTCGACTACCGGGCGCTGTATGACCGCGCATTCGCGATCATGGAACGCACCGGTTTGCCGGCCCGCCACTGGGTTAGCGGTCTGAAATCGGCCCAACCGGGCTGATTGGATCGATCATGAAAACGCCGCTGCATCCTCTCATTCCATGCTCCGCGATCAAGGAGACGGAGGACCGCCAAAGATGAAAACGCCTCGCAACAAAATGCTCGACCTGCAACAGGTTTTTACCTGGCTGCTGGCTGATGGCATGGTCAAAAAAGAGAATGCCAAAGCACAGTACAACCAAGCGCAAGCGATTTTCAAGAACGCGACCGGACCGATGCACCCACTGACGGCACTAGCGCAATGCAAGCTTGCGTCCGCGCTGCCGCCGAACAGGCAACTGACGCTCGATATGCTGACCGAATGGCTGGCGAAAAAAGCGGGGCTGCCGTTCTTACGCATCGACCCGCTGAAAATCGACTTCACCCGGGTGGCCGATGTGATGTCGGCCACTTACGCGACCCGTTTCAACATCCTGCCGGTCGAACTCACGCCAAAGGAACTGGTAATCGCCACGGCCGAACCGTTTTCGACCGAATGGCAGGACGAGATCGCGCGCATCACCCGACGAGAAATCAGGCTGGTGGTCGCCAACCCGCTGGAAATTGCGCAATACATTTCGCAATTCTTCAGCCTGGCAAAATCGATCAAAGGCGCGGCCAAAAAAGGCGGGCAGGACGTCTCGTTACGCAACAATTTCGAACAGCTGGTCGAACTCGGCAAAACCAATCGCCAGATGGATGCGAATGACCAGCACATCATCAACATCGTTGACTGGCTGTGGCAATACGCCTTCGAACAACGTGCCTCGGACATTCATCTGGAACTGAAACGCGAAGTCGGGGTGATCCGCTTCCGTATCGATGGGGTGCTGCATCAGGTGTATCAGGTGCCGGCGACGGTGATGATCGCGATGATTGCGCGCATCAAGCTTTTGGGACGAATGGACGTGATCGAGAAACGCCGCCCGCAGGACGGCCGGATCAAGACGCTGACCGCCGGCAACCAGGAAATCGAACTGCGCTTGTCCACGCTGCCGACCGCTTTCGGGGAAAAGCTGGTGATGCGGATTTTCGATCCGGAAGTGGTGGTCAAGACCCTGCCGGAACTCGGCTTCCCGGCCAGCGATGCCGCCCGCTGGGACGCACTGACCAAACAGACGCATGGCATCATTCTGGTGACCGGGCCGACCGGTTCGGGCAAGACCACCACGCTATACACCACGCTGAAAACGCTGGCGACCGCTGAAGTCAATGTCTGCACCGTCGAAGATCCAATCGAAATGGTCGAACCGAGCTTCAACCAGATGCAGGTGCAGCACGGCATCGACCTGACTTTTGCCGACGGTGTGCGCGCCCTGATGCGTCAGGACCCGGACATCATCATGGTCGGCGAGATCCGCGATCTGGAAACCGCCGAGATGGCGATTCAGGCAGCATTGACCGGTCATCTTGTCCTGTCCACACTGCACACCAACGATGCGCCGTCGTCGGTGATGCGTCTGCTGGAACTTGGCGTGCCGTATTATCTGCTGGAAGCGACGCTGTCCGGCATCATGGCGCAACGTCTGGTGCGCACGCTCTGTCCGGACTGCAAACAGCCTGGTGGCGAACTGCTGGACGAAGTCTGGAACGGGCTGACCGAAGGCTGGGACATTCCGAAGCCGAGAACCGTTTACCGACCGGTTGGCTGTCCGGAATGCCGCCAGACCGGCTACCGCGGCCGCACCGGCATCTATGAACTGGTGACGGTCACACATGCGTTTGCCGGCCTGATCCGCGCGGAAACCGACCAGTTCGCGCTGCGTCAGCAGGGCATCAAGGACGGCATGAAACCGCTGCGCGTTGCCGGCGCGATCAAAATCGCCGAAGGCGTGACCACGGCGGACGAAGTCCTGAAAGTCACCTCGGCACAAATCCTTCCGGGAGTCGTCGATTAACTGCCACGACTATTGCGGGGGCAGCAAACCCTCGGCCATAGGCAATTTTATTGCCCACGACGATCCGTTTGCGAAAAGATAATGCGCTCCCAATCTGAACCACTATCCTGACAAAATACCGATTTGCGGCAGCCGTATGCGGCACGAGCAGCACCAACTGATGAACACGCCCAACACCACCCCGATACAGCCTACCCAGACGCGCCGCTATGTCATGAGACTTGCCGCAGTCGTGCTGCTGGTCAACCTGTTTGTTCTGGGACTGGTGGCCGATTCGCTCGTCACCAGCTATCGCCAAAGCATGGAAAAGGCGCAGGTGACCACACGCAACCTGACACGCGTGCTGGAGCACAACATCACCGGCATTTTCGACAAAATCGACGCCGTGTTATTCGCAGCGCAAATCGGTCTCGAACGCCGGATGAAAATGGAAGGGCTGGCGCCGGCGGAAGTCACCGCCTACCTGTACCGCCACTATACGAACCTGCCGGAAGCCGAAGGGCTACGAGCCACCGATGCCCAAGGTAACATCCGCTACGGCACCGGACTGGAGCAGGGCAACGACGCAAACATTGCCGACCGGCCGTATTTCATCACTTTGCGTGACAACCCTGACAAGAAACTGGTTGTGTCCGAACCGATCATCAGCACCGTGAATGGCAAACAGATTATTCTGATCGCACGACGGCTGAATGCGCCGGATGGCCGCTTTGCCGGCGTGGTGTATGCACCGGTAGATCTAGGCAAATTCGGTGAGGTTTTCCTGCAGCTCGAAATCGGCCGTGAAGACGCGATCTTTATCCGCCGCAGCGACGGTCACTTCCCGATAGTCGCACGCTACCCTGAAACCGATCAGGGGAAAAGCATGCTCGGCAATACCACGCCAGCGCCGGCATTTCTGGATTTCGCCCGCAGCGGCGCCGAGGGCATCGATTATGAATCGCTGTCCGGCGTCGATTCGGTCCGGCGTACCTATTCGTTGCGCAAGCTGGGGCGCTACGATCATATCGTCGGTGTCGGTCTGGCAGTCGACGAATTCATGGCAAACTGGCACAAACAAGCGCTTAAGGAAGCCGGACTGGCGCTCCTGTTCCTGGCATTGTCGATCTTTGGAGCGAGAATCCTGTATCGCCATGAGGGGCGCCACATGAAGTCGTTGGCGGCACTGGTGGTGCAGGAAGAAAAATTCCGCACTATCGCCGATTACACCTATGACTGGGAAAGCTGGGTTGACCGCAATGGCAAAATACTCTGGCTCAGCCCGGCGGTCGAACGCATTTCCGGCTATGCCGTCAGCGAGTGCCTGGCAATGCCGGATTTTCCGATGCCGCTGATTCACCCCGATGACCGAACCAGAGCAATGCAGAATCGCGCCAATCTGGCTGACATGCAATATGGCAGCGATGGCCTTGGACATATCGAAGTCCGTTTCTTCCGCAAAGATGGTGAACTCCGTTGGGCCGAACGAAGTTCCCGCGACCTGTTCGATGCCGACGGAAATTTCATCGGGCAACGCTCGGTCGTCCGCGATATCACTGAGCAGAAACTGGCCGAACAGCGATTATTTGAAGCCAAGACCACTGCCGAAAATGCCAGCCGGACAAAAGGCGAATTCCTCGCCAACATGAGCCATGAGATACGCACGCCGATGAATGCGATCATCGGCCTGTCGACACTGGCGCTGGCGCAGGATGTGCCACCTCAACTGCGCGATTATCTGTCGAAAATCAATGCAGCGTCACATGCGTTGCTGTCACTGTTGAACGACATCCTTGATTACTCGAAATTCGAAGCCGGCCGGCTGCAACTCGAGTCGGTACCGTTTTCACTCACTTCGATATTGGACAACGTGGCCGCGCTGTTTTCCGCGAACGCCGAAAACAAGGGGCTGAAGTTCGCGATTGATGTCGCGGCCGGAACACCGCAACACTTGCAGGGCGATCCGCTGCGCCTCGGCCAGGTGCTGAACAACCTGGTCGGCAATGCGTTGAAGTTTACCGACACAGGCGAGGTACATGTTGCCATCGAGCCGGTTGAAGTCACCAGCGATTTTGCCACGCTGCATTTCGTCATCCGCGATACCGGCATCGGCATCGCACCTGATCAGATTGTGCAGATTTTCGAGCCGTTCAGCCAGGGCGACGGTTCGATCACTCGACGTTTCGCCGGCACTGGACTGGGGCTGAGCATCAGCAGCAAGCTGGTCGAGATGATGGGCGGCAGAATCGCTGTTGCCAGCGAACAGGGAAAAGGCAGCACTTTCAGTTTCGAGTTGCGTTTCGCGCTCCAGCAAAACCAGCCCCCAGCAACCGCCCATGTCGAGTCTGCAGACGTCGAAACCAGAACCGAGCCGCAAGCCACGCCGACCACAGACGCAGCCAGTGCGGCACATTTGATTACGCAAATCGAAGCCCTGCTAGCCGAGGGTGAATTCGTGCCGGGCGAATTGCTGTTTGAGTTGAAACAGGCACTGGTCGCTGCTTCACAACTGAAGCTGGTCAATGAACTCGAGCGCCATATCGACAGCTTCGACTATGCGCGCGCCAAAATCAAGCTATCCAGCCTGCAATCGCTCATGGAGGAAACATGATGCGCAAGCCGCTCAAGCCTGCCGTAATGATCGTCGATGACACTCCGGCGAATATCCGCATCCTCGCCGAATCGCTGCGCGGCGATTACCGCATCCGGGTCGCGACCAGCGGCAAGGAAGCGCTCGACCTGATCGCGCACCTCGGTGCACCCGACCTGATCCTGCTTGACGTGATGATGCCGGAAATGGATGGCTACGAAGTGTGCCGCCTGATCAAGGCCAATCCGGCGACGCGCAACACACCGGTGATTTTTGTCACCGCACGTGCCGACATGAACGATGAAGAATTCGGATTGAAGCTCGGCGCCGTCGATTACATCGTCAAGCCGTTCCATCTTCCGATCGTGGCCGCACGCGTGCGCAACCACATCCAGCTGAAGCTCAAGACCGACTTGCTGGAATCGTTGGCGATGCTCGATGGCCTGACCGGCATCCCGAACCGGAGACACTTCGACCAGACGCTAACCGACGAATGGCTGCGCGCACGACGTGATGCCAAGCCTCTTTCGGCCATCATTGTCGATATCGACCATTTCAAGGAATACAACGACCATTTCGGCCATGCGGCCGGCGACCACTGCCTGACGAAAATTGCGGAATTACTGGCGCAGACAGTCAACCGCGCCGGTGATCTGGTGGCGCGCTACGGTGGCGAAGAATTCGTTGCGCTGCTGCCAGACACCGACGTGCAAGGTGCGCGTGAAGTCGCCGAACGGTTTCGCGCGGCCATCGAATCGCTGGCTTTGCCGCATCCGTTGTCCAGCGCGGCCGATCACGTAACTGCCAGCATCGGTTACGCCAGCGCCACCCCACGCGACAGCAATGGAGCTGATACCCTGTTCGAGCAGGCTGACCGGCGGCTGTACCAGGCCAAGGGGCAGGGAAGAAACCGGATTATCGGGCCAGAGGACGATCAACTCGCGGAGCAATGAACCGCCAGCCAGACGGTCGGTCGCGCCGGCTCGGTCCACTCGACCCGATGGCGCCGACGCGGCGTGATCTCAACGTAATCGCCCGGCCTCAGCCGGCGCGCCTGCGGTTCATCCTCGAAACGCAGCCACGCCTCTCCTTGAAGCACCAGCACCCACTCGGCCTCATTCTGGTCATACCAGAATCCGGGCGGGCTGGCCTGACCGGTCGATACGATGCGTTCGATGCGCACTCCAGGCCGGATCAGCAGTTCGGTGAACACCTCGCCGGATGACGGCGGTACCGGCGAAAACAGGTTGTCATTCATCGTCGCCCTCCGCGCTTGGGTCACCTGCCGCTAAAATACTAGGCGGTGTATTTAAAATATGCCGCACAAAATCTGGCCGGATCGGGCATTTTCATCATATACCCGTCAAAATTCCCTGATTTACGTTATTTCTTACCCTTTTTCGTCGGCTTTTTCTTCGATGCCTTGCCGGTGCCCTTGGCTGCAGCCTTTTTCACCGATTTGTGCGCCGGCTTCCTGGCCGAGGCTTTCCTGGCGGACCTAGCGTGCTTTTTCCTGGCATGCCGCGACAACACTTGTTCGACCGCCTGCTCCGACTGTTGCGCCGATTGTTCGGCCGACACATCCTCGGCTGGCTGCTCAAGCGGTTTCACCGCGATCTTTTTCGTCACCTTCTTGACCCGCACCGATTTGATCTGGGTAATCGCCTTTTCCATCGCAGCAATGCGCTGCACCGTCGCCGAATGGCGAGCGGTAAAACCGCCGGCTTCATCCGCCGGATGCTGCGTTGCCAACCGCTTCCAGAATGCCGGCGCACCATCGATACCCAGACCGGCACGCGCCACCACCACCAGCGACAGCCGATCGGCCAGCGTATCCATCGCCGGCGGCACCGGCTTGAGCGCCGGCAGCTTGCCGGCATCCGGATGAACCTGCATCAGGTTGTTGATGATGTCGCTGCTCGCCTTGGCGGTCTGCAATTTCTGCGGATGAAGCAGCAGGTTGTGCACCATGCCTTTGGCGATCACGTAGGCCAATTCTTCGTCGGAACGCACAAAATTCAGCATGCCGCGCGTCACCATAATGCGCCGGCCATCGGCATACATGTCCACACTATCCGTGTTGCCCAGTTCGACGCGAAAAGCGCAGGCTCGGGTCAGCGGCACACTGAGGTTCTCGTTTTTCCCATCGCGCTGGATGGTCAGCTTGACGCTGGTCTGGCCGAGGACGAACGGCGCGAGCACTGCCGGCGCATCGTTTTCGGCGTTTTTCCCTTGCGGCAGCGGCTTGTTGCCGGCCGCGATCAGGGCATCGCCCTTGCGCAAGCCCACACTTTCGGCACCACTGCCGGCCATCACGGCGGTCACCTGCAACGGCTCACCCAACCCGAGCGCTGCACGCGCCGCATCCGCCATCCCTTCGGAATACGAGTAACGATTCTTGGCAGTAAAGCCCAGCAGGCTGCGCGCCTGCTTTTTGCAGATGTTCGCATTCGCCAGCAGCATCGGCCCTGAGACATGATCGAGCCGTTCCTGCATCGCGGCGATGGTACGCAGCTCGTCGTACGAGGAATTGTCCGCCGGCGATACGCTTGCCTTTTCCGGCTGCGGTTCGAGCACCGTACACGCTGCCAGCAGCAGCACTGGCAGCCATGCCAGCCGGCGCCAGCCTTTCCATTGAATTCGCTTATTCATGTTCACATCTTCCCCGTACTGCCGAAACCGTCGGCGCCGCGTTCGCTGCTGCCAAATTCATCGACCAGATTGAAACCGACCTGCGCAACCGGCACAATCACCAACTGGGCCAGCCGCTCCATCGGATTCAGCGTGAATGGCGTCTGCCCGCGATTCCAGGTCGACACCATCAGCTGGCCCTGATAATCCGAATCGATCAAGCCGACCAGATTGCCGAGCACAATGCCATGCTTGTGGCCCAGCCCGCTGCGCGGCAGGATCAGCGCCGCATAACCCGGATCGGCAATATGGATGGCCAGCCCGGTCGGGACCAGCTGCGTCTGGCCAGGCGCGATTTCCAGCGGTGCATCGAGACAGGCACGCAAATCGAGCCCGGCACTACCGGCCGTGGCGTACTCGGGAAGCTGATCCTTCATCCGCGAGTCGAGAATTTTGACGTCAATGGTTTTCATGGTTAGTTCTGGCTAAATTCGAGTGGCGATGTTGGCGACCAACTGGCGCGCCAATTGCTGTTTGTCCGCCAATGGCAGTTCGACATGGCCGTTGTCGTCGAACAGCACCAGCTTGTTCAAATCGAGACCGAAGGTTTCATGACCGATATTGCCGACCAGCAGCGGGATATTTTTGCTCTTGCGTTTTTTCTCGCCATATTCGAGCAGATTTTCCGACTCGGCCGCAAAGCCGACACAATACGGCCGCTTTTTCAACGCGGCAACCGAGGCGAGGATGTCAGGATTCTGCGCGAACTTCAGTTGCAGCGCATCGTCCTTTTTGTCCTTTTTCAGTTTCTGTTCGCTGGCATTCGCCACGCGCCAGTCGGCCACTGCCGCAACTGCGATGAATATGTCCTGTCCTTTGATTTGCTCCATCACAGCATCGTGCATCTGCTGGGCGGTTTGCACGTCAATGCGTCGCACACCGTACGGCGTCGCCAACGCAGTCGGACCGGACACCAGCAATACGTCCGCGCCCGCTTCGCGCGCCGCACGCGCTACCGCATACCCCATCTTGCCGGACGACAGGTTGGTAATGCCGCGCACCGGATCGATCGGCTCAAACGTCGGCCCGGCAGTGACCAGCATGCGTTTGCCGGCCAGCACCTTCGGCTGCAGCACGGCAACGGTTTCTTCGAGCAATTCCTGCGGTTCCAGCATGCGGCCCATGCCAATGTCGCCGCATGCCTGATCGCCGGCCGCCGGGCCGGCAAGGATCACACCGTCCGCTTTCAATTGTGCGACATTGCGCTGGGTCGCGGGCTTTTGCCACATTTCGACATTCATCGCCGGAGCAATAATGAACGGTACGTGCGCCGGACGCGCCAGGCAAAGCGACGACAGCAGATCGTCTGCCAGGCCATGCGCCAGCTTGGCCATGAAATTGGCGGTACACGGAACGATGACGAAAGCGTCGGCTTCACGAGTCAGCGCAATATGTGCCATGTTGTTCATCACGCGCGCGTCCCATTGATCGGCATGCACCGGATTGCCGGACAACGCCTGCATGGTGACTGGCGCGATGAAGCGTGTCGCATTCTGCGTCATCACGACATTCACCGACGCCCCCGCCTTGATCAGCGCCCGCACGAATTCGGCACTCTTGTAGCAGGCAATGCCGCCGGTCAGACCGAGAACAATTTTTTTGCCAGCGAGTTCCATATCGGCTCCTGTATCAAGTTAGCTCAAGCGCGCATTATTTCCCGACGCGGCGCAATTCGTCCAGTATGAACATCAAGGCGCCAATGCAAATCGCACTGTCTGCGACGTTGAATGCCGGCCAGTGCCAACCGCCGACATGAAAATCGAGAAAATCGATCACATGGCCGTACAGTACGCGGTCAATCAGGTTGCCGAGCGCGCCACCGAGAATCAGCGCCAGCGCCCAGCAAAACAGCCGTTCGCCGGCATGCTTTCTCAGCAAATAAACAATGTAAACCGCTGCGCCAATGCTAATCGCCGTAAAGAAATAACGCTGCCAGCCGGATTCGGCGGCCAGAAAGCTGAAGGCCGCACCCTTGTTATACGCCAGCACCAGATTGAAGAACGACGTGACCCTGATAAATCCTTCCGTTGCCAGCGCCTTAACCGCCGTGATCTTGCTCAATTGATCGAGCAGCACGGCGACCGCCGCGATGCCGAGCCACGGAATCATGCTGCTTTTTGTTGCGGAAAAACGGATTCCTCGCGCCATGTGCTTGTTTCCAGTTATGCCGTCCACAGACGACGGTCAGGCAAAATGCCGGTCTTCTCCCTCGCCGAACAGATTGCTGGCGCAACGCCCGCAGATATGCGGATGCGCCGGATCGGAACCGACGTCGTCGCGGTAATGCCAGCAGCGATCGCACTTCTGGAATGGCGACGGTGTTACCGCAATCGCCTCATCCGCTTCACTGCCGACCTTGACCAATTTCACCTGCGACGTGATGAATACGAATTTCAGGTCGTCGCCGAGGCTGGCCAGTAAATCGTACTTCGTGCCACAGGCCTTGATTTCGACATCGGCCTGCAACGACGAGCCAATTTTCCCCTCGATGCGCACGGCTTCAAGCTGCTTGGTGATCGTCGCGCGAATTTCACGCAACACCGCGTATTTTTCCAGCAGCGCCGCGCCGTCCGCGACTTCCGGCAACGGGTAAAACAGTTGCGTGAAAATCGTTTCGTCGCTGGCGGCAAATTCTTCCTCCGACGCAAATACCGACCAGGCTTCCTCAACGGTGAATGACAGAATCGGCGCCATCAGTCGCAACAGCGCATGCGTGATGTGCCACAACGCGGTCTGTGCCGAACGGCGCGCATTCGAGGCAACGCCGGAGGTGTACAGCCGATCCTTCAGGATGTCGAGATGGAAGCTGCCCAGGTCTTCCGAACAATAGGTCTGCAGCTTGGCGACCACCGGATGGTATTCGTAAGCGTCGTAGTGCTTAAGAATTTCGGCCTGCATGGCTGCCATGTTGGCGATCGCGTGACGATCCAGCTCGAACAGCTCGCTGACTGGCAGCGCGTCTGTTTTCGGGTTGAAGTCGGACGTGTTCGCCAGCAGAAAACGCAGCGTGTTGCGAATACGACGGTAGGCATCGGTAACGCGCGTCAGGATTTCATTCGAAATCGTCAGTTCGCCCGAATAGTCGGTCGAGGCAACCCACAGCCGCAGGATGTCGGCGCCCAGCGTATCGAACACCTTTTGCGGCGCGATCACGTTGCCGGCGGATTTCGACATCTTCTTGCCCTCGCCATCGACCACGAAGCCGTGCGTCAGCAGCGCCTTGTATGGCGCGCGCCCGTCGATCATCGATGCGGTCAGCAGCGACGAATGGAACCAGCCGCGATGCTGGTCCGAACCCTCAAGATACAGGTCCGCCGGGAAGCTGTGCTGCTCGGCATGCGAACCGCGCATTACGGTCAGATGCGTAATGCCGGAATCGAACCAGACGTCGAGCGTGTCGCGGTTCTTTTCATACAGCGCCGCCTCGTCGCCGAGCAACTCCTTCGGATCGAGCGCCTGCCAGGCTTCGATACCGTGCTGTTCGACGCGTTGCGCAATTTGCTCGATCAGTTCCGGCGTACGCGGATGCAACTGGCCGGTTTCCTTATGGACGAAAAATGCCATCGGTACGCCCCACTGCCGCTGGCGCGACAGCGTCCAGTCCGGCCGGTTGGCGATCATGTTCTGCAGCCGCACCTTGCCCCAGCTCGGGAAGAACGCGGTCTGTTCGACCGCTTGCAGCGCGGCTTCACGCAATGTCGCACCACCATCTTTCGGCTGCACATCCATGCCGGCAAACCATTGCGAAGTCGCACGATACACGATCGGCGTCTTATGCCGCCAGCAGTGCATGTAGCTGTGCGACGACATGCCCAGATTCAGCAACGCACCCACTTCGCGCAGTTTGTCGCAGATCGGCTTTGACGCCTCCCAGATGGTCATGCCGGCAAACAGCGGCAGCCACGACGCATAGCGGCCATCGCCCATGACCGGGTTCAGAATATCGCCGTCTTTCATGCCATTCTTCTTGCACGAAATGAAGTCATCGACGCCGTATGCCGGCGCGGAATGCACCACGCCGGTACCGGTGTCGAGCGTCACGTACTCTTCCGGATAGACCGGCGACAAGCGCCGATAGCCTTCATCGACATCGTAGAACGGGTGCTTGAATTTGATGCCAGCCAGCGCTGCGCCCTTGCAGGTCGCCAGCTTGTTCCATTTTTCAAAGCCGTAAGCTTTTTGCAGATGGCAATTGTGCGGGTCGCCGGCGGCCGCTTTCATTGCCCGCTCTTCGGCCAGAATCAGCAAGCCTTTTTCGGTTTCGATCAATGCGTAATCGAATTCTGGATGGACATTCAGCGCCTGGTTCGATGGAATCGTCCACGGGGTCGTGGTCCAGATGACGATCTTGCCGTTATTGACCGGCAGCTTCGCCAAACCGAAAGCGACGGCGATTTTCTCCGGCTCGGCAAATTCGAAACCGACATCGATTTCCGGATCGCGCTTGTCCTGGTATTCGACTTCCGCTTCGGCCAGCGCCGAACCGCAATCGAAACACCAGTTGACCGGCTTCAGCCCGCGATACACATAGCCCTTTTCCAGCAATTTCCCGAGCGCCCGCAATTCATCGGCTTCGTTGCGGAAATTCATCGTCAGATACGGGTTGTCCCATTCGCCCAGCACGCCGAGCCGAATGAAATCCTTTTTTTGCCGCTCGACCTGTTCGGCGGCATAGGCACGCGCCTTGGCCTGCACTTCGGCGACCGGCAGATTTTTGCCGAACTGCTTTTCGATCTGGATTTCGATCGGCATGCCGTGGCAATCCCAGCCCGGCACGTAATGTGCGTCATAACCCGCCATGTTGTGCGACTTGACGACGATGTCCTTCAGAATCTTGTTGACCGCATGGCCAATGTGGATATCGCCATTGGCGTACGGCGGGCCGTCATGCAGGGTGAATTTCGGGCGCCCGTTGGCCGCTTTGCGGATGCGCTGGTAAATTTTCTTTTCCTGCCATTGCTTGACCCATAACGGTTCGCGTTTCGCGAGATCGCCGCGCATCGGGAACGGCGTATCCAGCATGTTGACCGGATAATCCTTGTTCGGTTTGGCGGATTGTTTGTCTTGAGACTTTTTGGACATGATTTTTCTGCTAATTGATACAAAACTGCATGAAACAGGAGATTTTACAGCCAGATGCGATGTTAGCCGTCAAATTCGATCTTTAACGGATACGGCCCGGCCGCGCTGCCTGAACCAGGCACGTGCATTTTCGGCATCCAGCCGGATGGCGTCGGTCAAAGCCGCCAAGCCGTCAAATTTTTGGTTGTCGCGTAATTTTTCCAGAAATTCAATCTTTACCAGCCTGCCGTAGCAGTTCCGGTCATAGTCGAACACATGCGTTTCCAGCAAGCGGCGTCCGCTGTCATCGACCGTCGGACGCGTGCCAATGCACGACACGGCCGGCAGTGGCTGCTCGTCCAGACCATGCACGCGGGTGACGAAAATACCGGACAATGCCGGATAGGCTTGCGCCATGCGCAGGTTCAACGTCGGAAAACCGAGCGACCGGCCAAGCTTTTGGCCATGGATCACCCGCCCGGAAATCATGTAAGGCTGCCCGAGCAATTCCGCCGCGCGCCGGAAATCGCTGTCAATCAGCGCCTCGCGCAGCGCCGACGAAGAGATGCGCATGTTGCCGGCATTCACGTCCGACAGCACGACCACCTCGAAACCGCATCTTCGACCGGCCTGCTGCAACTGTTCCACCTTCCCTGCCCGACCGGCGCCAAAGCAGAAATCTGCACCGACAATCAGCCATTTCACCTGCAAGCCATCAACCAGGATGCCTTCGATGAAGGCCTGCTGCGACAAGGCGGCGAATTGTGCGGAAAAATGTTCGACGATGACGCGATCCATTCCGGCCCGTTCAAAGCTGAGCAGTTTGTCACGCAGATTGGCAATGGTCGGCGGCACTTTCGACAAATCGCCGGACAAACGGGCAAAATATTCGCGCGGGTGCGGCTGGAAAGTCATCACCGCCGCGTCGATACCCAGACGCGTCGCCGCCTCGCGCACTTTGGCCAGCAGCAGCTTGTGGCCCAGATGAACGCCATCGAAATTGCCGATCGCCAGCGCGCAAGGTCGGCGCGCGTCGGCAGCAGGAAGGCCACGAAATACTTTCATCGATGTATGGGAAAAGCTTTTGCAAACATGCGATTATAAAGACTTTGCCGCAACCGGGGCCGGTTTCCGCCGGCCAGCGAGGATTCATCCAATGTTGAAACGTTGCCTGGTGTTTTTGTTATTCATGGCCAGCCTGGC
>JAYFNP010000276.1:0-2604 GCA_034933385.1 Burkholderiaceae bacterium
TCCGACCAGCAGCCCGGCACCTCGGGGCTGCGCAAGAAAGTCAGCGTTTTCCGGCAGGCAGGTTATCTGGAAAGCTTCGTGCAATCCGTGTTTGATGTGCTGCGTTCCCGTGCCGGTCGGACACTGGTACTGGGCGGCGACGGGCGTTTTTACAACCGCGAAGCGATCCAGATCATTCTCAAAATAGCGGCGGCCAACGGCATCAGCCGGGTATTGGTCGGTCGCAGCGGCTTCCTGTCGACGCCGGCGGTCAGCTGCATCATCCGCAAGCGGCGCGCCTTGTGCGGCATCATCCTGTCTGCCAGCCACAATCCGGGCGGGCCCAACGGCGATTTCGGCATCAAGGTCAATGTCGGCAACGGCGGGCCGGCACCGGAAAAAATCACCGAGGCGATTTACGCCAAGACACAGACCATCACGCACTACCATATCAGCAATGCGCCGGATATTTATCTCGACCGTCTCGGTTACTTCCGGATGGAGAAAATGACGGTCGAGATCATCGATCCGGTAGCCGATTACGCCGAACAGATGTTGCGACTGTTCGATTTTGCTGCGATCCGCCGCCTGTTCGCCGGCGGTTTCACGATGCGCTTCGATGCGATGAATGCGATTAGCGGCCCGTATGCAAAAACCATCCTCGAAGGTCTGCTCGGCGCGCCGCGCGGCACGGTGGTGCATGGCGAACCGCTGGAAGATTTCGGCGGCCGGCATCCGGACCCGAATCCGGTGAATGCGGCGGAACTCATTGACTGCATGAATGCGCCGGACGCGCCCGATTTCGGCGCCGCGTCCGACGGCGATGCCGACCGCAACATGATCGTCGGCCGCCAGCTGACGGTCACGCCGTCCGACAGCCTGGCGATCCTGGCAGCGAATGCTACCGTTGCGCCGGGTTACCGAAACGGCATTGTCGGCATCGCCCGTTCGATGCCGACTTCGACCGCTGCCGACCGTGTGGCGCACGCGCTCGGCGTGCCATGTTATGAAACCCCGACCGGCGGGAAATTTTTCGGCAACCTGCTCGATGCCCGCAAAGTGACGCTGTGCGGCGAGGAAAGCTACGGCACCGGTTCCAGCCACATCCGCGAGAAAGATGGGCTGTGGGCGGTGCTGTTCTGGCTCAACCTGCTGGCCGCCAGCGGGAAATCGGTGAATCAGATCGTCACCGAACACTGGCAGCGTTTCGGTCGCAATTACTATTCGCGCCACGATTACGAAGGCATCGATGGCACGCGCGCCAATGCGCTGATGGATGCGTTGCGCGCCAAGCTGCCCGGACTGGAAGGGCTGGCGCTGGGCGGCCATCAGGTCGCCCAGGCGGACGATTTCCATTACGACGACCCGGTCGACGGCTCGGTTTCGACCCGTCAGGGCGTGCGCCTGGTGTTTGCAGACGGTGCGCGCATCGTGTTCCGCCTGTCCGGTACTGGCACGACCGGCGCGACCTTGCGCGTCTATCTGGAAAAATATGAAGCCGACGTCCAGCGGCTCGACCTGCCGACGCAGCAGGCGCTGGCCGATTTGATCGCCATCGCCAATAACCTTGCCGACATCGCAATGCATACCGGCATGACCGAACCGACGGTCATCACCTGAGAATTCAAGCATCCGAACGGAGTCACACCCTCACCACAGAAAAATAAGGAAGACTGAAAATGCAAATCATCGCGGATAAACTGTTCCTCGCCAGCCATCTGTCGAAACGCACGCTCGCCATCGTTTTGGCCGGCGGCCGTGGTTCCCGTCTGCAGCAACTGACCAGCAACCGTGCCAAGCCGGCCGTCTTTTTCGGCGGCAAATACCGGATCATCGATTTCGCGTTGTCGAACTGCATCAATTCGGGCATCCGGCGCATTGGCGTGGTCACGCAGTACCGTTCCCATTCGCTGTTGCGCCACTTGCAGCGCGGCTGGAATTTCCTGCGTGGCGAACAGAACGAATTCATCGACTTGTTGCCGGCACAGCAGCAGATCGACGATGTCACCTGGTACCGCGGCACAGCGGACGCGGTGCTGCAAAATCTCGGCATCATCCGTTCGTACCGGCCGGAATTCGTGCTGGTGCTGGCTGGCGACCACGTCTACAAGATGGATTACTCGATGCTGCTGCTCGACCATGTCGAGATGCGCTCGGTTTGCACAGTGGCCTGCATCGAAGTGCCGCGCCAAGAGGCATCCGGTTTGGGCGTGATGGCGATTGACGAAGAACGCCGGATCACCAGTTTTCAGGAAAAACCGGTCGATCCGCCAGCTATGCCGGGCAAGCCGAATGTGGCGCTGGCCAGCATGGGGATCTACGTGTTCAATGCGGATTACCTGTATCGTTTGCTGGAAGAAGACCGCAACAATCCGGATTCGAAACACGATTTCGGGCATGACATCATTCCGCGCATCGCCAATGCCGGACATGCGCGGGCACATCTGTTCAGCATGTCGTGCGTGCCGTCGTCGAACGAAATCCCGCCGTACTGGCGCGATGTCGGCACGGTCGATTCGTTCTGGGCGGCGAATCTGGACTTGACCAGCAGCCTGCCGCAACTCAACCTGTATGATCAGGACTGGCCGATCTGGACTTATCAGGACCAGATGCCGTCGGCCAAAT
>JAYFNP010000277.1:0-8404 GCA_034933385.1 Burkholderiaceae bacterium
ATTGGTCAATCAATTCATCCGGAAATAGCTTCGCCGCCTTGGCCTTCTTCGGTTTCTTCGTCGTGTTCATCATCGTGATCATGGTGTTGCCCTTTCGGTATCTTCTCATGACCTCGTACACACAAAAATTCTGACACGCTCCAGTTTGGCAAAATTGAATTGAACTGGCCTCAAGCGACAGCCTGCAGATGCAGGCTGTTTTTTTGCGCCAATCCTGGACCCAGTCAGTCGATTCGCTGCTGATGCAAAGGCGCATTCCCTTCAATCGAAAACAATGATCAGTGCTTGCGCCTTGCATCTATCTTCATATCAATAATTTACCGCCACTCATTGGTTACAACAGGCCGAAGAAAGCTGAGAGGTCAAAAGCAGTTGCCCTCGTTCGGCTGCGCGGAATGGACAGGAACAGGCGGGAGAGTTGTAAGTGCCTGTTATGGCTGATATTCCCGTTAGCCACGGATTACTTATAATCTCCCCGGCCTTTGTTGCTTGTTGTCCGGCAAGCCAGGAAAGGACAAACTAAGCAACCGGTGGTTTCATGTCGTTTAGCATTGCCTGCAGATCTTCTTCATGTTCGACTTCCTCCTCGAGGATTTCGAGAATGAGTTTTTCCGTGAGAGGGTCCTTGCCCCTTACGTACTCCAGTAGCCTGGCGTAAGTTTCAATGGCGCACTGTTCGCCTCTTATATTCTGGTCGAGCAGCACTTTAGTGTCGGGATTCGTTGGCGCGACATAGCCGCAAGTCGACTCTTTCAAAATGGCTTCAGGGGTAAGCAACGGGCTGCCGCCTAGCTGGATCATGCGCTTGACCAATTTGTCTGCGTGATTCAATTCTTCAGCGGCATGTTCCTCAAGTTCCTGAGAAATAATTCCACGCATGCGTCCAGCGGCCACTTTTGCACCGACCCAATATTGATAATAAGCCAGCCATTCATCCGCATAAGCCTTGTTCAAGAGTCGCAGCAGCTCTTCAATATCCAGGCGGACAATTTCTCTTGCTTTCGTTCCCATGGCACGACCTCCATTTGGTATAAAGAAAAAAAGTATTCGGAGGGGCATCTCAACAAACATTTGCCGCCCCACTTAAAAACAGGTTAATGTCGGTTGGCCATACTTGGCCTTGAGTGTTTCGAGGAGTCTATGAAGTTGTTCGTGTCGCTCATGTCCGATGACTTTTTTTTCAAAAGCTTCGAATTCATCCGCTATCGCTTCCAATTCCGGTCCGGTCAATAACCGGTTTGTCGTCTGGAAAAGGAACCTGTTTTCTTTTTCGATATGGGCTTGCAGCAAGCGGATGTAATCTTTGGCGGCGGAGACAAATTCCTCGCGCCGCACCGGCGGGACAAATGCCGCTTCCATTGCCCGAACCAGCCTTCTGCCTTCAGCATGTTCGGCCAGCATGATCAAAACAGGTTCCCTGAGATTGTCATCCGCCTTGAGCAAGGCGGGGAACAGCGCTCCCTCTTCTTTCCCGTGGTGACATTTATCGGCAAACTCCTTCAGGAAACCGAGCAATTCAGCAACATCGTCCGGAGGCACAGCCGTTTCGGCCAGCATCTGCTGCACTAAGGCATTGAGAATGCGCAGCGCAGCCAGAATGGCGTTGTGTTCAGCTTCGAGTTCCTGGGTAGGATTCATCATTGCTCCGTCGTCAGATTGCGATTTGACGGACCCTCAGTCCACCGTCATGTGGATTATTTCGATCGGATGCCGCCAGCGTTTCGTCAAAAAGATTTTCATCAAGGGATGACAGATGCCACGCATGGCTGCTACGATCTGATGGAATGCCGCTGGTCGATGCCAATCGAATATGGGTGGACGCTAATTGAATTAGCGTCGGGCGGTCAAGAATCAAGTGGATAGCGGTTGATTATTCGCAATTAAACCGGATAGAGAGTTTTATATTCTGCCTTCAAATGTTGGCTGTCGATGTTTCATTGCTGCTTTCATGAAAGGGTGCGATGTCTGCCGGCCACAACTTGGTAACCGACAGTTTGGTCAATGCCAGATTTATGTTTGGCAAAATGAAGAAAGACAGGTCACCATGCTGCTCGTCGTGCATTTGAGATCAATCGATTATGGCTTCAATTAAAAGTCGGTGGATAAGCTTCGGCGGTACGGCCGCTATTGTTACCAGTACCAGTCTGATTATCGGTATGGATGCGGCCGGCAGCGGCTGGCGATCGATTGTCAGCGCTATTGCGATGTTTGCCGTGGCCGACAATCTAACCGATTCTCTGAGCGTGCATATTTATCAGGAATCGGAAGGTCTTGAGAGTCGGGAAGCCTTCTTTTCCACGGTGGCCAATTTTTTCGCACGCATGTCAGTCGCATTCACCTTCATGGCAATGGTTATCACGGTACCGCGTCGCTGGTTGCCGATAAGCGCAGCAGCATGGGGCCTGTTGCTGCTGGTCTTGCTGACTTACCGGTTGGCGCGCGAACGGGCCGGCAAACCGATCGTCAAAGAAATCTGCAAGCACGTTTGGGTTGCCACTGCGGTCATTGGATTAAGCCGTTTGATGGGCATGTGGATTCAACAGATGCTGGGCTGAAGCCGATTCGCCGTATAAGCATCGGGCACTAAGGGACAAAGGGGCGCAGCCAGACGACGTTCCTGATGAGACCGGTTATCGGCTTAAAGGGGCGATAAAGCCAAGTGCCGATACGTGACTATTTATCTTCGAATCGACATCTATGGAGGGCATCATGCTCACGATCGATAGCGTCCACCGTTCAGTAATCAAGGCCATTACGTATCGCGTATGTATCATGATCCTGGATGTCGTGACCATCTACCTGTTCACCGGTGCCTTGCATATCGCGATCGGTTTCATGCTGGTCAGCAATTTATATACAACCATCGGCTATCTGGTCCATGAACGAATATGGGCGCGCATACGATGGGGCCTCAACGAAAACCGCTAGCGAAATTTGCGGGCATTAAAATGGGGCCGGTCGCAGGCTTCAACGGTACTATCCAAACGATTTGCTTGATGGTTCTTCTTGCTTAACTTTTCACGATTCCAGCAGATCTCGCTTGTTGGTCGGCATGATAACTGGAGCGAACCAGCGCGCCGACTGCCGCATGCGCAAAGCCCATTTGGTACGCCTCGCGTTCGATCATCTTGAAGGTGTCCGGATGCACATAACGCCGCACCGGCAGGTGATGGTCCGACGGCATCAGGTATTGGCCGACGGTCAAAAGGGTGACGCCATGCGCGCGCAGATCGTGCATTACGGCCAGAATCTCGTCGTCGGTTTCGCCGAGCCCAAGCATCAGGCCGGACTTGGTCGGTACATCCGGGCAGATTTCCTGAAAACGCTGCAGCAGGTGCAGCGAATGCAGGTAATCCGCGCCCGGGCGTGCCTCGCGGTATAACCGTGGCACGGTTTCCAGATTGTGGTTCATCACATCCGGCGGGGTCGCTGCCAGAATAACGAGCGCCTGGTCGAGGCGGCCGCGGAAATCCGGCGTCAGGATCTCGATTTGGGTGCTGGGCGATTGTTGGCGCAATTCGCGGATGCAGGCGGCAAAATGTCCGGCACCACCGTCGCGCAAGTCGTCGCGATCGACCGAAGTGATCACGACGTAATTCAGTTTCAATGCAGCGATCGTTTGCGCCAGATTATGCGGTTCATTGGCGTCCAACGGATCGGGCAGGCCGTGGCCGACATCGCAAAACGGGCAGCGGCGCGTGCATTTGTCGCCCATGATCATGAAGCTGGCGGTACCGTTGCCGAAGCATTCGCCGATGTTCGGGCAACTGGCTTCTTCGCAGACGGTAACCAGTTTGCCGGCGCGCAGCACATTTTTCATTTCCAGAAAACGGGTCGAGGGCGAACCGGCCTTGACGCGGATCCATTCCGGTTTGGCCAGCCGTTCAGCGGGCACGATCTTGATCGGGATGCGCGCAGTTTTTGCAGCCCCTTTTTGCTTCTCGTGCGGATCGTACTCGGAACTCATGTCGCCAACCTATCATGCAAAGCACGCGCCAGAACGGTTTGCGCTTCCGCCATCGTGATTTCGACGCCTAGGGTTTTCAGATCAACCACGGCCAGGCCCTGATAGCCGCACGGGTTGATCCATGAAAACGGCGCCAGATCCATGTCGACGTTCAACGATACACCATGATAAGTGCAGCCGTTGGTGCGCACCTTCAGCCCGAGCGCAGCGATTTTTGCGCCGTGCCATTGGCTTTGTGCATCGCCAGCGATATAAATGCCGGGCGCGCCCGGATGGCGTTCGCCGGCAATGCCGAACTCGGCCAGCGTATCGATCACCGCCTGCTCGATCTGATGGACGAATTCGCGTACCAGCAGCCGGCTGCCGCGGCGTTCGCGGCGCAAATCCATCAGCAGGTAGGCGACTGTCTGGCCAGGGCCGTGATAGGTGACTTCGCCGCCACGGTCGGTTGGCACAAGCGGGATGCGATGCGCATCGAGCACATGCGCTACATTCGCTGCCAGACCGAGCGTGAACACTGGATCGTGTTCGACCAGCCAGATTTCGTCCGGCGTATCCGGTGCGCGCCGGTCGGTGAAGGCGCGCATCGCATCGAACACCGGTTCGTAGGCGACACGGCCAAGCAGTTTGATGATGGGAGCGGATTTCCCGGTCACAGGAACTTGGTGCCGATCCACCACGCGATTGCGGCGATGAAAGCGGAAGCAGGGATGGTCAGAATCCACGCCCAGACGATGCCGCCGGCCACGCCCCAGCGCACCGCCGACATCCGTTGTGCCGAGCCGACGCCGACAATCGCGCCGGTGATGGTGTGCGTGGTCGAGACGGGAATGCCGAGGATGGTGGCGATGAACAGCGTGATTGCGCCGCCGGTTTCGGCACAGAACCCGCCGACCGGTTTCAGCTTGGTGATTTTTTGCCCCATCGTCTTGACGATGCGCCAGCCGCCGAACAAGGTACCCAATCCGATGGCGCTATAACAGCTCAGGATTACCCACCATGGCAGATCTTCATTGGCGCTGCTGTAACCGCTGGCGATCAGCAGCATCCAGATGATGCCCATGGTTTTCTGCGCGTCATTGCCGCCGTGGCCGAGGCTGTACATCGACGCCGAAAAGAGCTGGATGCGCCGGAACCATCTGTCGATGTTGCGCGGTGTGCTGCGCACGAAAATCCACGAGACCAGCAGCATCATGAACGAGCCGAACAGGAAGCCCAGTGCCGGGGAAATGACGATGAACGCGATGGTCTTGATCAGTCCGCCGGCAATCAACGAGCCGCTGCCGGCTTTGGCGACGGCCGCGCCGACCAGACCGCCGATCAGCGCATGCGATGATGACGACGGGATGCCGTAATACCAGGTGATGACGTTCCACGCAATCGCGCCAACCAACGCGCCAAAGATCACATAATGATCGACAATCGACGGCTCGATGGTGCCCTTGCCGATGGTGGTGGCCACATGTAGGTGGAAAACAAAGATCGCGACGACATTGAAGAAAGCCGCCATCCCGACCGCTTGCTGCGGCTTCAGTACGCCGGTTGAAACGACGGTGGCAATGGCATTCGCCGCATCGTGGAAGCCGTTCATGAAATCGAACAGCAGCGCCAGTGCGATCAGGAAAAGCAGGACGTAAATGCTAAGTTGTAAGGTTTGCATGAGACTCGGTTCGAATTGTCCGGAGCGATATCGCTACGTCGATCAGGCGTTTTCAACGACGATGCCTTCGATGATGTTGGCCACATCTTCGCATCGGTCGGTGACCGACTCCAGGTAGTCGTACAACTCTTTGAGCTTGATCAGGTTGCGCACGTCCGGTTCGTCGCGGAACAGGCGGGAAAGCGCCGCATGCACCACATGATCGGCGTCCGACTCGAGCCGGTCGATCTCGTCGCACACCTCGGTGATCCGGCGTTCGTTTTTCATGTTCGGCAAAAGCTGGACCGCTTCCTGCACCTTCAGCGTGGAGGACAACACCAGTTCTGCCAGTCGTTTCGCTTCCGGCGTCATGAATTTGATGTCGTATAGCGACACCGTTTGCGCGGCGTCTTCCATCATGTCCAGGATGTCGTCCATCTTGGTGATCAGGTGATGGATGTCGTCGCGATCCAGCGGCGTGATGAAAGTTTTGTGCAGCAGCGCCACGGTTTTGTACGTGACTTGATCGGCCTGCTTTTCGAGCTGGTCGATCGAATGCAGACGCTGGTCGATATTGTCGAAGTCGGTCGTCAGCGCCAGCAGTTCGCGTGCGCCTTTGACGCACAACGCGGCGTGCTGGTTGAACAGTTCAAAGAATTGCCCTTCCGAGGGCATCAGTCGTCCAAACATGGTCGATCCTGTTATCAATAATTGTGGCTGGGAAAGTTACTGGGCATTCAACCGCCATGCGTGCCTGCTCCGGCAGCATAATTGTCGAACTTGGTGTATTGTCCGGTGAAGGTCAGGCGCACGTTGCCGATCGGGCCGTTACGCTGTTTGCCAATGATGATTTCGGCCGTGCCTTTTTCCGGTGAGTCCGGATTATAAACTTCGTCGCGGTAGATAAACAGAATCACGTCGGCGTCCTGTTCGATGGCGCCGGATTCGCGGATATCCGACATGACCGGCCGTTTGTTTGGCCGCTGCTCGACCGAACGGTTCAGCTGCGACAGCGCAATCACCGGGCAGTTCAATTCTTTTGCCAGCGCTTTCAGGTCGCGCGAAATTTCAGAACTTTCGGTGGCGCGGTTTTCGCCCGGCGCATTCGGTGACATCAGCTGCAAATAATCGACGATTATCAGGCCAAGCCTATCGCATTGGCGTGCCAGACGGCGTGCGCGACCGCGCAAATCGCGCGACGACAAGGCCGGCGTTTCGTCGATGTACAGTTGTGCCTCGTTCATCTTTTGGATCGCGTTGGTCAGCCGCGGCCAATCTTCGTCGTTCAGGCGGCCGGTGCGCAGCCGGTGCTGGTCGAGCCGGCCGACCGAACCGATCATGCGCATCGCCAGTTGCGCCGCGCCCATTTCCATCGAAAACACCGCCACCGGCAGGCCGCTGTCGATCGCGACATTTTCGCCGATGTTGACCGAAAAGGCCGTTTTGCCCATTGACGGCCGGCCGGCGACGACGATCAGATCGCCCGGTTGCAGGCCAGAGGTCATCCGGTCGAGATCGGTGAAACCGGTCGGCACGCCGGTGATGTCGCTCGGATTGTCGCGGTTGTACAGATCGTCGACCCGTTCCAGCACTTGGGTCAACAGCGGCTGGATTTCCTGAAAGCCTTTTGCGCCGCGTGAACCTTCCTCTGCGATCGCAAAGATTTTGGATTCGGCTTCATCCAACATTTGCCGCACTTCCTTGCCCTGCGGGTTAAACGCCTGACCGGAAATTTCGTCGGACACGGTGATCAGCTTGCGCAACACGCCGCGGTCGCGGACGATTTCGGCATAGCGGCGGATGTTCGCTGCGGACGGCGTGTTTTGCGCCAGCGCGTTCAGATAGGACAGGCCGCCGACTTCATCCGCCTTGCCGACTGAAGATAGCGATTCGAATACCGTGATCACGTCGGCCGGGCGCGACGCGGCGATCAGCCGGTCGATATGCTGGAAAATTAGCCGGTGGTCGTAGCGATAGAAATCGTGTTCGCGCAGCAGATCGGTGATCCGATCCCAGGCGGCATTGTCGAGCAACAGCCCTCCGAGTACCGATTGTTCCGCCTCGATCGAGTGCGGCGGTACGCGGATAGCATCCAGTTGCAGGTCGTCTATCGCATTTATAGCCATGGCGCGCATTATACCTCTTGCACGACCAATCCAGAATGTGCCGCAACGTGCCGCACGAGGTGCGTCACACCGTTTTGAACCGGAATTTATACCCGCATGAGTATGCTGAAAGGCCGGCTGAATTTGCGGCCAAACCAGCATATTTTTCTACATACCCCCGGGATGATCCTTGAAAATTGGACAATACCGGGTCAGGGCAGGCAGCCAAAGCAGATGATGGCGACCGCGGTCGGCGGCAACGCCGCCAGAAACAGGCTGAACGGGTTGATGGCCTGTTCGTGAAAATGCTCTTTCAGAATCGCGAAGCCGGCCGGATTGGGGGCATTCGCGATCACCGTCAGGCCGCCGCCGCTGACCGCGCCGGCCACCAGCGCATATTTCGCGGAACTGGACAATCCATCGACCAGCGAGCCGAGGTAGGTCAGCGCCGCATTGTCAGTGATCGCGGTCAGTGCGGTGGCGCCGAAATACAGCGTTGTGTCGCCCATGCCGGCCAGCAGCGGTTGCAGCCACCATTTCTGCTGGCCGCCGAGCACCACCAGCCCAGCCAGGAAAAACGCGACCAGCAAGCCTTCGCGCAACAGCAGCCCATCCTGGTGCCGCTGGTACGCCTGGGTATAGCCGAGGAAAAACAGGAACAGCCCGACGAAGACTGCCGGATGGTGGCTGAAT
>JAYFNP010000278.1:0-4404 GCA_034933385.1 Burkholderiaceae bacterium
CGCCTTGGGAGTCACCAACTGCCGCATAGAGGAACACGTCTGCACCAGCTCCGACGGTCAGAGTATCCGCACCAGCTCCACCGGTAATGGTATCAACGCCCGTGCCGCCAACGATCGTATCTACACCAGCACCACCGACGACAGTGTTCGTGCCATTGCCAGCGTGGATCACGTCATCACCAGCACCACCAGTGATGGTGTCGTTGCCGGCACCGGTCGTGATGGTCGCGGAGTGCGTACCATCAACGCTGGAAGCATTGAAGGTCGTGTTGGTAGCACCGCCGGTCATCGTGACCGAATCCGTGCCAACAGTCGTAACCGATACCGCACCCTTGGTAACGGCACTGGTATCAATGCTGGTCAGAGCCGTGCTGCCGGTCAGAGTCAGCGCGACACCTGCATCGCCAGCTACCGTCAGCGTGGTTGCATTAGCTGCAGTCAGCGTTGCGGTATGTTGGATGCCCGTCGGAGTTGCAGCGGTGTCGTCCGTCAACAGATGGATGGTTTCAACATTGGCTGCGGTGATCGTGCCAGCAGCAACCAGTGCTGAGTCTGCAATCTTGACGTTCAACACGTCAGCCGTGCCAACCAGTGCGTTGGTGACGTTAACAACCGAACCAGTTTGTGCCGCATCGATTTCCAGCGTGCCGCCGGAAGCCATACCATTGACGGTCAACGTGAATGCACCGCCATTGGTGACCAAATAGCTGATGTCATCGACATTTGCCAAGTTGATGGCGGTGTTGGCAAGCATTCCACCGATTTCCAAGGCTTCAAAGCCAGCGATCGTGCCTTCGAACGTCGTGGTACCGGATGCGGTAGCTGCATTAGCTGCAGTCATCACCAGTACGTCGTTGCCGGTGCCGCCGTCAACCGAACCGCCTGCGCCGAGTGCTGCGCCGGACAGGGTAACGGTGTCATTGCCTGCGCCCATCGTGCTGGCCTTAGTGCTTGCGCCGAGGATGATCGAATCATCGCCTGCGCCGCCGGTGAAGGTTGCGCCAACATTCAGGGCATTGCCGATGGTAACGCCTGCGGTGTTGGTGGAAACGATGCTGGTCACTGCAGCTGCGGTCACCGTGCCGAGATTAACTGCTGCGCTGCCACCAACATTCAGGGTGGTTGCAGCTGCTGCGGTTACGCCGGTCAGCGTGCTGTCATCGCCGGAAGCGGTGACGTTTACGGTAGTAGCCGTTGCGTCGACCACAGTACCAGCAGTTACGCCGTCAACCGTCACACCGAGAGCGCGGGTACCGGCTGCTGCTGTTACCGTTGCGCCAGCAGTCGTATTGGTCAGCGTCAGGCTGGTCAGCGCATCTGAAGCGATCGTGCTTGCAACAGTAGCGCCTTCAATGGAAACAGATGCCAGCGTATCAGTTGCTCCCGTATCAGAGATAGCTGCGCTACCACCTGCAACCGTGGTTACGGAAACGGACGTCGCATTGCCGCCAGTGATGATCGTGGAAACTGCACCAGCGCGATCGTCAACGGAAACCTGCTGCAAACCGTCCCAGCCGCTAACGTTTGCCGTGATGGCATTAGCACCGCTCAGGATGTGCAGTTTCTCAACATTCGAAACCGTAGCAGTAGTATTGATCGTCAGCGTACCAGCCACGTTGAGCACATTAATGGTGTCAATGCCAGCACCACCATTGATATCATCAAGACCAGTCAGAGTCGTATTGGCAACAACCGCATCAGATACGGCATTGATGACGTCATTAGCAGCGGTACCAACAACGGTATCCATACCAGTAGTGAGCGTATAGGTCGTGCCCGTGGCTACCGTGCCAGAAGTTGCAGCGGTCACGGTTGTCGGATCAGCTGTCACGCCGGCCAAGATCGTGGAAGCATTGTCCACACCGCCGTTGTTCGTGCCGTACCAGTCGGCAACAGCCACCTTGTTGTTAAACAAGGCTTGGGAGGTGAGCGCAGCTGCGTCGGTGCCGCTGTAGGCGACAACCGCATTGACCAGTTCAACGATCAGCTTGCCCTGGCTTTCGCCGCCGTTCAGCTTGGCGAGCCAGTATGCCAGGCCTTCGGCATCCGGCGAACGGCCGAGAACGTTGGTGTAGAAGCTGGTGACGATCGCTTCGTTGGTCATATAGCTCGGATAGTAGACGCGAGCATCAGTCGTGTCATACATTTCCTGAGCGATCTGATTGATGGACGTGCCGCCATTCAGTTCCTGTACCCAGTAACCGAGGCCAGATCCGTCCGGTGCGCGGCCGAACAGAGCGACGTACAGCTGGGATACTTGTTCTTGCATAGCTGTGGTAATTGCCATGTGTCTAAACTCCTATATAGGAAAATAAAAAAACAACCGGCCGCGAAGAGCGGCACGTATTGTGCAACTTGCAGTAGCGATAGTAATGAATAAATGCCTGTACAAATGTGATGGCGATCACTTTTTTAAAAATATTTCGTGATTTTGGTCAAGTTGCAACACTATTCACCAGTATGGCGACGCATCGACTTGAATTATCGCAGAAAAGAAGCCGCTTGAGTCGGGAACCGCGACGCCGACATTCAATTTTTTGCGGGCGTGGGAAATTCGGGGGTGGAGTATTTTTTCCACCTAAAATTTCGTCCGCAAGCCAACCGAATAGCGCCGGCCGCTTTGCTGGAACAGTTCGAGATTGGAACTGATGCGGCTGTCTTCGATCACCCATTGCAGATCGGTGCTGGCGCTGATCGGGTGGCTGACCGCAAATTGCAGGTTGCGCCGCGTCACCGTGCGGACGTCGTTGTTATCGAGCAACGGGCTGTAGCCATCGGCATCGCGCACCCGCGCCAGCGCGGCACTGAATTCTGCCGTCACCCGATGCGCCAGCGGCAATGCAAACATGGCGACGATTTCGCCGTGCCGACTGCGTCCGCCTGCCCTGCTGCCTTGCGGGTCGTCGAGGCCGACGCGGGCGATGACGGATGACTGGACGGACTGGTAATGCAATTTCCCGTTGCATGCCAGCCCCGCCTGCAACCAGAGCAAATTGCCGTCGAGCGTGGCGCTGCTGCCCTGATAACGGCGCGCTTCGGCTTCAATGCCGTAGCCGATGCGGCAGCCGGCATACGGCCGTTCGATCTGCACCGCCGCGCGCATGCTCTTCATCAGCGGGCTGCCGCCGAGCGACAGGTGTTCGAGGTGCAGCCAGGTACCGAGATCACCCAGCACGGTCGGCCGGATCAAGCCGGCGCTGAAGTTCAAATCGAGGGTGGAAAAGGCGTGTTCGTTCTGGTAGCTGCGCTGCTGCGCCCCCATCAGCAGCACCAGCTGGCCGTATTCGGTCGGACGTTCGTTCTTCGCGTTCAGGCCAACCTTCGCGAACCAGTCGCCGCGCGGCAGGTAGGATGGGTCCAGCGTCAGCGGCACGCGCTGGCCGCTGACGGTCAGCGGGATGATGCTGTCGAGCAGCCCGCTATTGGCGTTGGTGTCCCAGCCGCCGCCAGCCTGTCCGCGAATGTCCCAGCCGGATTTTGGCTGCGCCCGCGCCTGGTCACGCCGCTGATAGTGCTGCCGGTACGCGAGAATGAGCGCGCGCATTTCCGGTGGCGGCGCAAATTCGGTTTCCACGTGCTCGAAGTAGGAAAAAGCGGCCGCCAGGTTGCCGCTTTCAGCGGTGGCGATCGCGAGATCGAGCCAGGCGCCGGCGTTGTCCGGCTGCATCAGCACGACGCGCTCGAACGCAGCGGCGGCCATCGGATAACGTCCCATCTGCAACGCCATCTGGCCGACGAGGTTGTGATACGCCGGGTCGTTCTTTTTCGCGGCCGCGTGCATTTGCAGCGCGGCGAGTGCCTTGTCTGCCTGCCGCTGTTGCCACAACACGCGCACTTCGGGGTAGTTGTCGATCAGCGCCGCTTCCGGGCGCATCAGCCGTTCGGCAAGCGGTTGCGCCTGCGCCGCCGGCACAATCGCGCAGGCTGCCAGCAGAGCGGCCAGCAAGCGCCACGTTCCGGTTTGGAGTCTGGTGAGAGATGCAGCGCGCATGCAGTGGGTTGGCTGGCTGGTGACGGTGAAGGACTCAAAAGTGAGCATTGTACCGCCAGCCGGCAGGTTTTCGGAAGGCTCGAAGGCGAATCAGCGGTCGCAGCGCTGAGGGTTCTACGTTACCAACTCCGTAGGATGGATTAGACGCGGGGCGGCGTAATCCACCAATTTATTGCGCCCCGCATTGCTGCGGCGCATACAGCTTGACCGGTTGCGTGCGACCGCGTATCGGATGGGAGCCAAGCAGGGTCAGGTTGTGTTCGCCTAGCTCGGCGGCACAGGTTTCCCCGATGACGATCGGCTGCCGCAGACTGGCGGCCAGCGCTTCATAACGGCTGGCGAGGATGACCGGCTCGCCAAGCGCGGTGTAGGTGCGCCGATGCGCCGAGCCGAAGTTGCCGACCAGCGCTTCA
>JAYFNP010000279.1:0-1507 GCA_034933385.1 Burkholderiaceae bacterium
CGGCCGTACGGATCGGTCATCTGCAACAAGCCTTCTGAATGGTGGCGCTTGCCCAGGCGGGTGGCGACGACTCCCCGAAGCTCGTCATACGGACGGTTCGGAATATTCACATTCAGCAAAAACGGCCTGGGCAAATCGTCGAATTTGCGCTGCACGATCTCGCGTGCCACCCGCGCCGCCGTCTGCACTTCGCGCCAGCCCTTGTCGATCTGTGAAAACGCGATGGACGGCACGCCAAACAGATAGCCTTCGGTCGCCGCGGCGACCGTACCGGAATACAGCGTGTCTTCGCCCATGTTCTGCCCCTGGTTGATGCCGGACACCACCAAATCGGGCTTCCATGGGAGCAAGCCGGTCAATGCGATGTGCACACAATCGGACGGCGTGCCATTGACGTGATAGACGTTTTCCTGTGCCTTGATGACGAACAATGGACGTTCCAGCGTCAGCGAATTCGACGATGCGGAACGGTTGCTGTCAGGCGCAACCACGAACACTTCCGCGATCGCCGTCAAAGCTTCGGTCAACGCGATAATGCCCGGCGCCAGATAGCCGTCGTCGTTACTGATAAGAATACGCATGATGGTTTGATTTTACCTGAAGCGACCGGCTGCGCCCAATGGCGGCAGAAAGCCGGCGCGGCAAAAGCAACTGTACGACATTTCGGGCACGCGCGGCGAATTCGTTTGCACGGCGCTCCAGCCGAACAACAACGCAGCGCGGCAAAAATATACTGCCAGATGTATCTTGGGGAAGCCAGAGAATATCCGGCCAAAATGCTATTTTCAGCCGCATACTCCCAATTTTTATTCAATGGACGAAGAACCGGCTCAATGCAACAGCGTCAGAATGTCGGCCAGTTCCTGGCGAATGGCCACCGGGCTCAGTGCATCCTCCGGCACTGCATTGCGCGCCTCAAGCTTGTTGCGCGCACCGTTGATGGTAAAACCCTGTTCGTACAGCAATTCGCGGATGCGGCGAATCAACAGCACTTCATGATGCTGATAGTAACGGCGGTTACCACGCCGCTTGACCGGCTTGAGTTGCGAGAATTCCTGCTCCCAGTAACGCAGGACATGCGATTTGACGCCGCACAGTTCGCTGACTTCGCCAATGGTGAAGTAACGTTTCGCCGGGATCGGCGGCAACTCGACCGTCTCCGGTTTATTCGCTTTTTCGGTCATGACTTGGCTCAGGATGTCAGGTCAGCAGGAGTTCCGTCAGGTGCCTCGACCAGTGCGCGCAACTTCTGACTCGAATGGAAAGTCACCACGCGACGCGCGGCGATCGGGATCGCTTCGCCCGTCCTCGGATTACGGCCGGGACGCTGCGGCTTGTCGCGCAACTGGAAGTTTCCGAAACCGGACAATTTGACCGCTTCGCCGCGCCTGAGACAATCGCGAATTTCGTCGAAAAATGTTTCGACCATATCCTTGGCCTCACGCTTGTTCAGGCCGACTTGCTCGAACAGCATTTCCGCCAGCTCCGCCTTGGTCAGGGTCGGCAA
>JAYFNP010000280.1:0-2147 GCA_034933385.1 Burkholderiaceae bacterium
TTACCACGGCGGCATGGCAGACATCCGCAAGAAGGTGCTGCGCGTCATTGGCAAACCCGAAGTGCGTTATCGCGAAGATCCGATCCGGCTGTTGCGCGTAGTGCGCTTTGCCGCAAAGCTCGGCTTTACCATCGCACCGGCGACCCGTGCGCCGATCGCGGCGATGGCATCGCTGATCGATAACGTGCCGGCAGCGCGGGTGTTCGACGAAATGCTGAAACTTCTGCTCGGCGGCAATGCACTGGATTGCCTGCACCAGTTGCGGGTGGAAGGCTTGCACCACGGTTTGCTGCCGTTGCTCGATGTGGTGCTGGAACAGCCGATGGGCGAGAAATTCGTCAAGCTGGCGCTGTTCCGGACCGATGAGCGGATTCGGCAGGGCAGGCCGGTCTTGCCCGGTTTTTTGTTTGCTGCACTGTTGTGGCATCAGGTGCTGGAAAAATGGGCTACATATCGCGCCAGCGGCGAATACCCGATTCCGGCGCTGCATCTGGCGGCGGACGACGTGCTGGAAGCACAGACCGAGAAATTGGCGCTGCAGCGCAAGATGATTTCCGACATGCGCGAACTGTGGGCGTTGCAGCCGCGTTTCGAGCGGCGTGCCGGCAAGACGCCTTACAAGCTGATCGAACACCAGCGGTTCCGTGCCGGTTACGATTTCCTGTTGTTGCGTTGCGAATCGGGCGAGATCGATGCCGACATCGGCGAATGGTGGACGGCTTTCCTGAATGGCAGTGGCGAGGAACGCGAAGCCTTGCTGGCGAAAAAGAACAAGCCGGGGGCAGAGGGCGCGGCGGCAGCGAAAAAACGTCCTTCGCGGCGTGGTGGACGCAAGCGCAGGAAAGCGGAGGATGCCGGTGAGTCAGATGATTCTGGCGGTTCGGACGGTTCCGGCGAATGAGCGCGGCCGCGGTCACCGCATATATCGGCCTTGGCGCGAATCTGGGCGAAGCCGCTGCCAGTGTGAGGCGTGCGCTGGCGCAGTTGGGCCAGCTGCCGCAAACCAGACTAACGGCGCAGTCGTCGCTATTCCGTACTGCGCCGGTGGATGCCGACGGCGAGGATTACGTGAATGCAGTCGCGCAGCTCGAGACCCGGTTGCCGCCGCTGGCATTGCTGCGCGAGTTGCAACGGATCGAACAGGATTTCGGACGCGAGCGGCCATATCCGAACGCGCCGCGCACGCTGGATCTGGATATTTTGCTGTATGGGCAGCAGCAAATCATGTCGGACGAGCTGGTCGTGCCGCACCCGCGGCTGACGCAGCGGGCGTTCGCGCTGATTCCGTTGCTGCAGATCGATCCGCTGGCCGCGATTCCCGGTGTCGGTCCGGCGCACACGTTCGTGCCGGCTGTGGCTGGCCAGCGTGTCGGCAAAATGGAAAAATAATACTGGATAGGGTATAAAAATATCGCCGCTGAAAACGTGGCCTGAATCGGTTATTTATTAATATACCCGTCAAATTGCCCGTCAAATTTTGAGATTTTCCGCGGGGGCGGATGTTTTTCGACCAGCCTCGCGCCTACTGTCGCGATCTTTCCCAACCTTTTTAACGGACATCGTCATGCAAATCCCCGTCATTGTCCAAACTGCCGGTTTGCTGGTTCTGTCGAACGTCTTCATGACCGTTGCCTGGTACGGCCACCTGAAAAACCTGTCGAGCAAGGTATGGTGGCTCGCGGCGCTGGCCAGCTGGGGCATCGCGCTGTTCGAATACCTGCTGCAGGTGCCGGCCAACCGCATCGGTTACAGCCAATACAGCCTGGCGCAACTGAAAATCATGCAGGAAGCGATTACACTGACGGTATTCGTGCCATTCGCGATGCTGTACATGAATGAGCCGTTCAAACTGGATTACGTCTGGGCGGCGCTGTGCCTGATGGGCGCGGTGTATTTCATTTTCCGGTCGTGACCGGCATCCACGCGATGGCATGAAATCGATATTCTGGAGAAAAGACCATGGCAAGTTATCTGCAAGACCGCAAGGCAGTCACCGTTCCCGGCCTGATGGCACTTAAGAATCGTGGCGAAAAGATCACCATGTTGACCTGCTACGATGCGAGCTTTGCCGCGCTGATGGATCGTTGCGGTGTCGAAACGCTGCTGGTTGGCGATTCGCTCGGCATGGTGTGTCAGGGACACGAATC
>JAYFNP010000281.1:0-1554 GCA_034933385.1 Burkholderiaceae bacterium
AACATGAAGAGCGCGAGTTTGAAGATCGCGAGCACAAGGCGCGACCGCTGGTCGATGTACGCGGCCAGAACGTGTTCGTGATCCAGTCGCTGCACGCGGACGAGGCGCAAAGCGCAAATGACAAGCTGCTGCGGCTGCTGTTTTTCATCGGCGCCTTGAAAGATGCCTCGGCTGCGGGCGTGACGGCACTGGTGCCCTACCTGTGCTATGCGAGGAAAGATCGCAAGACGCAACCGAACGATCCGGTCACCACGCAATATGTCGCGCGGCTGTTCGAAGCCGTCGGCACCGACTGCCTCGTCTCGCTGGACGTACACAACCTGGCTGCCTATCAAAATGCCTTCCGTTGCCGCAGCGAACATCTCGAAGCAAACGACCTGTTTGTCCGGCATTTTGCACCGCAACTGGCAAACGACGAGGTGATCGTCATTTCGCCGGATGCCGGCGGCATCAAGCGCGCCGAGCGCTTCCGCCAGGCGCTGGGGGCGACGCTGCAACGCCCGATCCACGCCGGCTTTGCCGAAAAATACCGTGCTAAGGGTGTGGTCAGCGGCGAAATGGTGATTGGCGACATCGAAGGCAAAATCGCGCTGATCATCGACGACCTGATCAGCACCGGCGGCACCATCGCGCGCGTGGCAAAGGTCTGTCGCGAACGCGGCGCGAAACAGGTGTTTGCCATCGCCTCGCATGGTTTGTTCGTCGATCCGGCCAGCACGGTACTGGCCGGCGAAGCGCTGGATCAGACCGTAGTCACGAATTCGGTGCCGCCGTTTCGCGTGACCAGCCAAGCAGCACACGCCAAATTGCTAACGCTGGATTGTTCACCGTTGTTTGCGGAGGCGATCCGGCTGGCGCAAATACCGCTTGCCGTTTGAAAGACGGCCTCAGGCAAGAAATTTCACATGCCGTAATGCCAGCCGCAACCATTCGCGCGCCTGAATCTGCCATTTCGGCGAGTCGCGATACGGTTCTTCCTTCAAATGCCAGAGCGCCAGCCGCGCGCGCGAACAGGCATGGTACGCCTGGTAGTAATGGAGCAATTCCGCCGGCGGAATATCATCCGCGACCGCACCGTAAATTGCCAGCAGTTGCGCCCCGATCTCCGGTGCCTCCAGGCGTTCGCATTCGAGCGCCAGAAACGACAGGTCGTAAACCGCATCGACTGTGCGCAACTCTTTGGAAAATTCGAGACAATCAACGACCACCGGCTCCGGTTCCAGATAGACGTGCTCGGCGCGCAAATCGCCATGTCCTTCGATGATCCGCCGGTCGCGCACCCGTCCGTCGAACAGCGCCGGATGCTGCTGCAGGAAGATCCGCATCGGAGTGGCAATCGCCGCCAGTCCCGGTTCTGACAACTCATATTCCGGCATCGCCAGTTCGGCGATGATTTCATCCAGATTGTGCGCAAAGCGGGCGCGATATTCTTCCGGCATCATCGGCATTTCGCGGCAGCGGCGATAGAAATGCGCCAGCCGCCTCCCCAGCGCATCGATCGAACGATGCGGTACCCGCCGGTTCGAAATGCAATAGTCCATCGCCAGATCGGCC
>JAYFNP010000282.1:0-2533 GCA_034933385.1 Burkholderiaceae bacterium
GCAGCCGTCGTTTTTTCATTGATGACGACGGTCAGCGTATCGCCGACCATCCGTGCACGGCGATCCTCGAACAACGGGCGGTAAGCCGATGTCTGGAAAATCGCCCCACCTGTTGCTGGCATTTCGCGCGGCTTGCTCGCCTCTGTCGGCGTTTTATGCGTAATCGTGTCAGGCACGGTAGCGCACGCCGTCAAGCCGACAATCATGCAGCCCATCAGAAACCAGTTCATGCAGAAATTCCGTTTATTCATCATTGCACCCATCATTTTTACGGCCACTCGAAAGCGTTTTACAACTGTGTCAGCTTCTGCAACATTTCGCTCGAAGCGGTAATCGCCTTGCTGTTGAGTTCATAGGCGCGCTGGGTCTGGATCATGTTGACCATTTCTTCTGCCACGTTCACGTTCGAGGTCTCGACATATTTCTGCACCAGCAGACCGGTACCGTTGGTGCCAGGTGTATTGGTGTTCGGAGTGCCGGATGCAGAGGTTTCAGCATACAAATTCTGGCCCTTGCTTTCCAACCCGGCCGGATTGACGAATGTCGCCAGCTGTATCGTACCGACCTGTGTCGCGGCGGTCGTACCTGGCTGCGTGATCGAAACTGTGCCGTCCTGCGCAATCGTGATGGTCTGGGCGTTGCTCGGGATCGTAATCGCTGGCTGAACGGTAAATCCGCTTGACGTCACCAGTTGTCCTTGGCTATCGAGCTGGAACGAACCGTCGCGCGTATAGGCCGTTGTGCCATCCGGCAGCAACACCTGAAAGAAACCCGAACCGTTGATCGCCACATCCTTTTCGTTGCCGGTTTGAGTCAGGTTTCCCTGAGTGTGAATGCGTTCGGTCGCCACTGGACGCACGCCGGTGCCAATCTGCAGACCGGATGGCAACTGGGTCTGCTGGGACGATTGCGCACCAGGCTGGCGTATCGTCTGGTACAGCAAGTCCTCGAACACTGCGCGCGAACGCTTGAAACCAGTGGTGCTGACATTCGCCAGATTATTGGCGACCACATCCATCTGCGTTTGTTGCGCATCCAGCCCTGTCTTGGCAATCCATAACGAGCGAATCATTTTTCCCTCCGGCAATTTTGTTTCAGGTGGCGGCGCTATTCCGTCACGTTTTCATTCTGCGCTCAACCAAGTCAACCCAAAGAGAGGATCTGACTTGCTTTAGTAGCGTTGCTTTCCGCATTTTTCAGCAAATTCATGTGCATTTCGAACTGGCGCGCCAACGTGATCATGTTGACCATCGTATCGGCCACGTTCACATTGCTGCCTTCCAGCGCAGCGCCAACAACGTTAACGCCAGCATCGGCATCCGGCACCGTACCATCCTTGGTTCTGAACAAACCATCGTCGCCGCGAACCAGATTCTTTTCCTCCGGATTGACCAGCTTGATCCGGCCAACGATACTCACAGCTGCGGGTGTCGTGGTCGAATCGATGGCGGAAACCGTGCCATCCTTTGCGATCGCGACATTCACATCCGGTGGAATCGAAATCGGGCCGCCATCGCCCAATACGGTGATCCCGCCCTGCGTCTGTAACACGCCGTTCTCGGACAACTTGAGATTGCCGCTGCGGGTATACGCTTCGGTACCGTTTTCCAGTTCCAGTGCAATCCAGCCCTTGCCATCAACCGCGACGTCCAGATCGCGCCCGGTTTGCTTGATAACGCCGGGAGTAAAGTCAGTACCGACCGTCGAATCAACTACGAATGCGCGCGTCGGCAAACCTTCGCTGACGACCGGCACCGCACGAAACGTGTCGAGCTGCGTGCGGAAACCGGTCGTAGTCGCATTGGCCAGGTTGTGCGAGGTCGTCGCCTGCTGCTCCAGTACATGCTTGGCGCCAGTCATCGCGGTGTAAATCATCCGATCCATGCTCTGCTCCCAGAATCAGCACCAACCATCGCGGGAAAACCGTAAAAATATAAGGGTATATGCAAAATTACACCTTTAAGGCCAAGTATTTACTGGCTGGTTTAAAATACACCAGCCAGTATATTTTTGCAGTCAAATGCCTTCTCGCAAACCGGAAACCATCGTTAACGCAGGTTCACCAGCGTCTGCATCACCGCATCCTGGGTCTTGATAGTCTGCGCGTTGGCCTGGTAATACCGTTGCGCGGTAATCATGTTGACCAGTTCGGCCGTCAAATCGACGTTGGAATCCTCGACGGCATACGATTGCAGCACACCCAAGTCGCTCGAATCCGGAGTGCCGACCAGCGCCGCACCGGATGTGGCCGTTTCCGCCCACAGGTTATTGCCCAGTGGTTGCAAGCCATTCGGGTTGCTGAAATTGGCCAGCACGACTTGCCCCAATGTGGAGGTCTTGCCGTTGGTATAGCGACCGACAATCGTGCCATCGGTATCAACCGAGAAACTCGACAAACGGCCTGAAGCATAACCATCCTGAGTCAAGGTATTCACGCCGAATTTCGAACCGTATTGGGTCGTACCGGTGTAATCGAAGCTGATATTCAGCGGAGAGGTTGCACCCGTGCTGGCAACGACAATACCGGTAGCGG
>JAYFNP010000283.1:0-2430 GCA_034933385.1 Burkholderiaceae bacterium
AGCAGCCCAAAGCGCTTGACGTAAACAGCGTGATCCAGGATATCGCCCGTCTGTTTCTTGACACCGGCTTCTCTTCCGGCAAAGTGCAAATCGTTCCCCAGACCGAAGATCAGCCACGCAGCGCGATCTGTGATCGGAATGCGTTAACCCAAATATTGATGAATCTGGTCAAAAATTCGATTGAGGCCATGCCGGACGGCGGCTTGGTACAAATAGTCAACAATGGTCATGTCCGGCAGGATGACAAAACCTTCCTGAAAATCGCGATAACGGATACCGGGCCAGGCTTGCCGCAAACAATCGTGGACAATCTTTTCCGTCCGGTGAATAGCACCAAAGGCGAATCGCATCGAGGATTGGGCCTGTCGATCGTGCACGACCTGGTCGGAAAATCCAATGGGCGAATCGATTGCAGCAGCAGCAGCAAGGGCACGTCGTTCGAAATACTGTTACCGGTTGGTGATCCAGGCCGGTTCAGCAAAACGGCATCACACATCGACTCCTCTCCAGATGAGCGCTCGCTATGACGAACAATGATCTCCCGCCCAACGATCTGACATCGTTTTATTTCAATGTGCCCGTTATCCCTGAAGAGGAAAAACCGGCGCGCATCCTGTTAGTCGATGATGAACTGGGAATGCAGACCAGCCTGTTCCAGCTATTGAGCAACCGTGGTTTTGACGTAACCACCGCCACGACTGGGGGCGAAGCCAAACAGAGACTGGCAGAAAAAAGATATGACCTGATCTTGCTGGATCAGGGGTTGCCGGACATGAGCGGGCACGACATCATGGATTACGTCAACCAGAAGAATTTGGGTGCCAGCATCATCGTCATCAGCGGTGATACGCAGATTGATTCAGCGATCGGCGCGCTCCAGCGAGGCGTATTCAGTTATTTGCGCAAGCCTTTCCCGCTTGAGAAGCTGCTGAATATCATCGACAACGCCATCGAGAAACGCGCGCTGGACAACAGGAACCGCATGTTCGCACGGCGACTGGAGTACTCGGAAAAGCTGTACCGCAATCTGGTGGACAGTTCACCAGACGTTATTTATACGCTGGATCCGACAGGCCGCTTCACCTTCGTCAACGATCGCGCCCAACAGCTTCTCGGATACCGTCCCGATGAACTTATCGGCAAGCATTATTCGATGCTGGTCCATCCGGACGATCTGGAACGCGCGCACTACGTATTCGGAGAACGCCGGACGAACGAGCGCTCATCGCGCAATGTCGAATTGCGTCTGCTATGCAAAAATGATGAACGCGGCGAGCGCACTTTCAACCTGACCCTGTTAACGGTTTCTTTCAGTGCAACCGGCATTTATCTGCCAGACTCGGAAACCGGCGAAAGGCAATATTCCGGTGCCTATGTGGTTGCCCGCGACGTCACGGATCGCAAGCACGCCGAAGAAGTGATTTCCTATCAGGCACACCATGACATCCTGACCAACCTGCCCAACCGCCAATTATTCAAAGAACAGCTCAGCCTGGCGATCATCCAGGCCAAGCGCCATGAATCCAAGCTGGCGGTAATGTTGCTCAACCTGAACCGATTCAAGCCAGTCAACGATACGCTCGGCCATGTCATGGGTGATGAACTCTTGCAGCAAGTCGCCCGCAGACTGGAGAAAAGCCTGCGCCCGGGAGACATGCTGGCCCGGCTCGGCGGCGACGAGTTCAGTTTGATTCTCCCCTGCAGGGAAGGTCGCGACGAAGCCACCGCGACCGCCAAGAAGGTTATCGACAGCCTGCGTCAACCTTTCCTTCTCGATAGCTACGATCTGCACATGTCAGCCAGCATCGGGATTGCGATATATCCCGACAACGGCACATCTATCAATGAATTGATCCGCCACGCCGATATCGCGATGTACCGGGTCAAGACACAGCGCAAGGATGACCTTGGGTTCTACGACAATTCGATGCAGGACGTTTCGCACGATACCATTGCCATGGAAAAGAACCTGCGCGATGCGGTCGAAAACAACGAACTGGAGATGTATTACCAGCCTCAAGTCGAGGTTGACACAGGCAGGATCGTCGGCGCCGAAGCACTGATGCGCTGGAACCATCCGCAACGCGGCCTGATGTCGGCTGGCGTCTTCCTGCCGTTTGCGGAAGAAAACGGACTGATGCCGATGCTGAGCGACTGGCTGCTTGGCGCCGTCAGCCGCGACATACTTGTCGGCAAGGCGGCCGGCTGTCCGCTCATTCGGCTCGACATCAACGTCTCTCCGTTATCGCTCGACCAAAGTGATTTTTTCAAAAAGCTGCAGGATACGCTCAAGCTGTACGATCTTCATCCAGAGCAAATCGGCGTCGAAATCACGGAAAACATATGTATCCACAACCCTCAACATGCGATCGACCAGATCAACCAACTGTCGAAACTAGGCATTCACGTTTCCATTGACGATTTTGGCAC
>JAYFNP010000284.1:0-2525 GCA_034933385.1 Burkholderiaceae bacterium
TGAACCTGACTTATGCGATCACCAGCAAGCGCCGGCTGATCCAGAAGGTCGAGGAAGGCATCGTCGATGGCTGGGACGATCCGCGACTGGCGACCATCGTGGGCATCCGGCGTCGCGGGTTCACGCCGGAATCGGTACAGCTTTTCTGCGAACGCATCGGCGTCGCCAAAGCTGACGGCTGGATCGACATGAGCATTCTCGAAGGCAGCCTGCGTGACGACCTCGACCCGAAGGCGCCGCGCGCTGCTGCGGTGCTGCATCCGCTGAAACTAATCCTCGACAATTTCCCGGAAGGCGAAACGGTCGAATGCAGCGCGCCAATCCATCCGCATTTCCCGGAGCGTGGTGATCGCAGCTTCCCGATCAGCCGCGAACTGTGGATCGAGCAGGATGATTTCATGGAAAGCCCGGTCAAGGGTTACTTCCGGCTGTTCCCCGGCAACCGGGTGCGGTTGCGCTACGGTTACGTGATCGAATGCACCGGTGTCGACAAGGACGCGAATGGCAATGTGATCGCGGTGCATGCCAACTACTTCGCCGACAGCCGCAGCGGCACCGAGGGCAGCGCCAATTACAAGGTCAAGGGCAACATCCACTGGGTCAGCGCGGCGCATGCGGTCCAAGCCGAGGTGCGGCTGTACGACCGGCTGTTTTCCGATCCGCATCCGGATGCCGGCGGCAAAGATTTCCGCACTGCAATCAACCCGCATTCGAAGGAAATCGTCTCCGCCTATCTAGAACCGGGGCTGGGGCAGGCCATGCCGGAAGACCGCTTCCAGTTCGAACGCCAGGGCTATTTCGTCGCCGACCGTGTAGAGTCGAAACCAGGCAAACCGGTATTCAACCGCATCGTGACGCTGCGCGATTCCTGGGGCAAATGAAGCGCCCAGAACATATCAAACAGGCAACGTTTGACGGTAAGCAAATCCCAAGCCGGGTTCGCTGCTAATATTTGCCATATTGACAAGGTGTCGGGGAAAGACGGTACGCATGGAAACAACCAAGCGCGATATCGCCGAATGGGTCGAATATATCGGCAGCCAGCAGATTCCGGTTTTGCGCCAGACGGTGCGAAGTCTGGATGAGGCTCGCATGCACGCAGAAAGCGTCAACGGACGCGAAGTAGCCAACATTGTGATGCGCGACCCGTTGATGGTGGTGCGCGTTCTGGCTTACGTCCGACCATTCCAAACCAAGCGCCAATTGAAGGAAATCGCGACGATTGATCAAGCCATCATGATGATAGGGGTCGAGCCGTTTTTCCAGCATTTCAAGACGCCGGTCATCGTTGAGGATATTCTCAAGCCGCATCCGCAAGCCCTGATTGGCTTGTTGTTCATCATCCGCCGCGCGCAACGTGCGGCGCGTTTTGCCTACGATTGGGCGGTCTGGCGGCGCAGCCCGAACGTCGAGGAAATTTACACCTCGGCGCTGCTGTACGATCTGGCCGAAATCCTGATGTGGGTGTTTGCACCGCAGGAATCGGCGCGCATCGTGGCGATGCAAAAGGCGGACTCGACCTTGCGCAGCGTAGTCGCGCAACAAAATATTTTTGGTTTTCGTTTCTCCGACTTGCAGCAGATGCTATGCAAGACATGGCAATTGCCGGAATTGCTGCTCAGCCAATTCAATCCGGAACTGAAGGACAAACCGAACTTCCTGAACGTCAGCTTGGCAGTCGATCTGGCGCGGCACTCCGCGCGTGGCTGGGACAATACCGCGCTGCCGGACGATTATGCCGCCATCGAGCAACTGTTGCACATCAATCGCGAAACGCTGCTGTTCCGCCTCAACCAGACTGAACCGCGGCAGGAATAACGCACTCCGGTTTATCACCCGTCGGGTAAAGTCAACGCTCGACCCAAGCCAGCAGGTCTTGCCACAGTTCGACATCTTTTTCTACCCGCCACGGAGCAATATCCCACAGTGTGGCGCCATGCGCCGCCGCCTGGATATAGTTTTGCGTATCGCGCAAATAGCCCAGCACCGGCAAGCCGAGTTCGTTGACATAATTCGCCAGCTGCTCGGCCGACAGCGTGCGCACATTGACCCGCATGCCGACAATGCCAACTTCGAACTTGCCTTCGCGCCGCGCCAGCTTTTGCAGGAATTCCTGGGTTGCGAGGATGTCGAAAATCGAAGCTTGCAGCGGCACGATCACCTTGTCCGCATGCTTCAAGACTTCGTCGAGCCGCTTGCCTTTCAAGCCAGCCGGCGTATCCAGCACGAAATGGGTCGCCTCGGCCGGCAGCTTGCCGATCCGGTCTTCGTCGACGTCCCACGGCGTAATCGCCGGCAATTCGCCCGGACGCAGCTTCAGCCAGCTACGCGACGATTGCTGTGCATCGATGTCACCCAGCATGACCTTTTCGCCACGTGCGGCAAAATATCCGGCCAGGTTGGTGGCGATGGTGCTCTTGCCGACACCGCCTTTCGGATTGGCTATCACAATAACGGGCATGGTGTTCCTCTAAGGCAGATAAATGCACCCTTATCTTAAACCGCGACGGAGGGTCGCGGCAAAC
>JAYFNP010000285.1:0-2686 GCA_034933385.1 Burkholderiaceae bacterium
TCTAACGCTTGCTGCAGGCCATAACATTGTCAGCACCTCGGCAAGCGTTGCTCTATCCAGCACGACGCCTTCCAGCACCAATGACAATTTTTATAGCGTCAGCAACAACACCATTCCAACGCTCGCGGTCACTGCGGCCAACCCAACATATACGGAGAATGGCAGCGCTGTCGATCTGTTCAGCGGCGTGACCGCTGCTACCAATGACCTCGCCCAAACCTTTACCGATATGACGCTGACGGTTACCAACGTCAGCAACGGCAGCAGTGAGGTCCTCAATATCGGTGGCACCGCTGTGGCGTTAAACAACGGAAACAGTGGCACGATTACCGGCATCGGAAGCTATAGTGTATCGGTGAGCGGAGGCACAGCGACAGTTGTGCTTAGCGGCATGACTCGCAGCGATGCACAGATGGGGACGTTGATCGATGGCATTACCTACAGCAACCTCAGCGACAATCCGGGCAGCAGTAACCGGGTCGTCACCATCACCGGGATTACCGACAGCGGGACAAGCAACAATTCGGCAACACCGGATTTGGCAGCCACGGTGTCGGTCTCGGCGGTGAATGACGCTCCGTCGATAGCCGGCCTGCAGACGGATGCCACCGTTATCGAAGACACGGCGAGCAACGTCGATCTGTCGGCGGTCACATTGACCGATGTCGATTCCGGCAGCAATAGCATCACGCTGACGATTGCTGCCGCTGCTGGAACGCTTGCAGCAACCAGCGGCGGCAGCGTCACGGTTGGCGGTTCCGGTTCCGGCACCCTGACGCTGACCGGTACAGTCGCAAACATCGATACCTACCTTAACACCGCCAGCAACATCAAGTACACAGGTGCATCCAATGCCCATGGCGACAACGCGACCACGTTGACCCTGACCGCGAACGATGGCGGCAACAGCGGTAGCGGTGGCGGTGGCAATGTGTCGCTCGGCACGGTGAATGTCGACATTACTGCGGTGAATGACGCGCCGGTGATAGCGAACCTGAACGGTGATGCGTCGAGCGTCGAGACCGGTTCAGGCATTGTCGCGATAGACGCTGGCGGCGATATGACGATCGCTGACATCGACAGCGCCGATTTCAACGGTGGCTCCCTGACTATTACGCAATCTGGCGGCACGGCGAACGGCAATTTCTCCGTCAATGGCACGACGATCACTTCCGGCAGTGATGGAGTCATCGCTGCCGGCGAAACGATTGCTGTTGGCAGCACGGCTATTGGCACGGTACATGCGACGAATGATGGCCAGGTTGGTCATTCTTTGCAGATTGACTTCAATACCGATGCCACCCCGGCGCTCATCCAGACCCTGATCCATGGACTGGAATATGCCGCTCCAAGCGGGCTGGGTGTGCGCGCGTTCACGCTGACGCTCAACGACGGCGACGGCACGGCCAACGGCGGGGATGCAGACGCAGCTGCCAACTTCACCATCGATATCACTGGTACGCCTCAAATCACTTCTGCCACCTACGACGCAGTAACTGGAACTCTGGTTGTGACCGGCGTCGATATCAATGCCAAGGCAGGCGCTGCGAACGATATCGATGCCTCCGCCTTCACGCTTACCGGCGAAGGCGGCGCGACTTATACGTTGACCAACACCTACGACGTCGAGCGTACTTCCGAAACGCAGTTCACGCTGACACTGTCGGCAGCGGATCACGCAGCGGTCAACCAGATACTGAACAAGGATGGCACCATTTCGACCGGCGGAACAACTTTCAATCTGGCCGCAGCAGACGATTGGAACACGCAGGTCACTGATGGCGATACATCCGATGCGACCAACGGCGTTATGGTATCCAACGTCGTGACTCCGACGATTACTGGCGCCACCTACGACTCCGATACCGGCGTGCTGGTCGTGAACGGCAACGGTTTCCTGAAGCTTAACGGTGTTGCCAACGACATCGATGTCAGCAAATTGACCTTCACCGGCGAAGGCGGGGATTACACGCTGAGTGATTCTCTTGCGGATGTGGAGATCACCTCCGCCACATCGTTTAGCGTGACGTTGACGGGAACGGACAAGGCCCAGGTCGATGCGAAACTTGATCAGATTGGCGCATCATCGACTGGCGGCACGACCTACAATCTGGCGGCGGCCGAGGATTGGGCCGCAGGCGCAGATGCTGCCATCGTTGTCGCGGACACTACCGGCAATGGCATCACGGTTGCGATCGCACCGAAAATCACCTCGGCCACTTACAACGCTACAACCGGCGTTCTGGCGGTGACGGGTACCAACATCCATGCCGATGCCGGTATGGACATCGATGCCAGCCAGTTCACGCTCACTGGCGAAGGCGGCGCAACCTATACGCTGACCAATACGGCCGATATGGAACGTACTTCTGTCACCGAATTTTCGCTGACGCTGTCGGCAACGGATCAGGCGGCGGTCAACCAGATGCTGAACAAGGCCGGCACCATTTCGACCGGCGGAACAACTTTCAATCTGGCCGCAGCAGACGACTGGAACACCAATGTAACCGATGGCAATACCGCCGATGCCACCAATGCCGTTACGGTGTCCAACGTGCCGGCTCCGACGATCACCAGCGCCGCTTATGACGCAGCGACCAATGCGCTGGTGGTGACGGGTGCCAATTTCGTCAGCGCCAGCGGTGCAAACAACGACATCGTTGCAAACAAGCTGACGTTTACCGGC
>JAYFNP010000286.1:0-3349 GCA_034933385.1 Burkholderiaceae bacterium
CCGGCAGCCTAGTCTGGACAAGCAGACAGGCTGATTTCCTGCTACGCATGAAAAAATCCCGCAGGCCGAAACCTGCGGGATTTTTGTTTGGTGTTGCCGGTTTGATGTCAACGATCAGACATGCTCACCCAGCACCGAAACGGTAATTTCGACGACAACGTCCGAATGCAGTGCCACCGACAGCGGGAAGTCGCCGACCGTCTTGAACGGGCCTTGCGGCAGGCGGATTTGTGCTTTTTCGACGGCGAAGCCTTGCTTGTTCAGCGCTTCGGCAATATCAACGTTCGTCACCGAGCCGAACAGGCGGCCATCAACGCCGGATTTTTGCAGGATCTGCACAGTCATGCCGGCCAGTTTTTCGCCCAGCGTTTGTGCTGCAGCCAATTTCTCGGCAGCTACTTTTTCCAGTTCAGCGCGGCGAGCTTCGAATTCGACCTTCGCTGCTTCAGTGGCGCGGCGAGCCACTTTTTGCGGGATCAGGTAGTTGCGCGCAAAGCCATCCTTGACGCGTACGATGTCGCCCAGATCGCCGAGCTTGCCAACTTTTTCCAACAGAATGATTTCCATGTATTTTCTCCGATATCTTGTACTGTCGCCGATTACGCGGAATGCAGGGCGGTGTAGGGCAGCAACGCAAGATAGCGTGCACGTTTGATTGCCGTATCGACCTGGCGTTGATAGTGTGCCTTGGTGCCGGTCAGGCGAGCTGGCATGATCTTGCAATTTTCCTGAATGAAATCCTTCAGGGTGTCGATATCCTTGTAATCTACCTGTTCAACCTTGGCAGCGGTGAAGCGGCAGAATTTCTTGCGCTTGAACAGCGGGTTTTGCTGCTTGCGCTTTTCCTTGAGTTTGTTCTTGTCAAATTTTTTAGCGAATGCCATGTTTGGCTCCTGTCTATGTCTATGCGCCGGGAATTGTATTCAATTCGAAGTGGCTAAAATCAATAATGTGAAACACCAAGCTTTTGCTGTTGCGATTCTTGCGTGCGAGAAATCCGGTGAACTGGCAGGTTGTACCCAATTCCGTCTGGTTGAACCGTCCTGCGATTTCGCCAGAAGCGATCGCGGAAATTTCGAATTCGACCAGTCGTTCTATTTCTGCTTCAACTTGTTTGGAATTGTGCAGCAGTTTCGCTGAAACAATTGGTACGCCTGCCGGTGTGTAGCGCAATGCGTCGCGCTCGGCAATGCTGGCGACAAGCTGAAATCGGTTCACACGCTCCTTTCACAAGTATCAGGCAGCCGCCGGTGCAGCCGTTTCGGCAGTACGCGGTTTCGCGGAATCGTCTTTCTGTACCGACTTCATCATCGGAGACGGTGCAGTTTCGGCCTTCTTCATCTTGACGGTCAGGTGGCGCAGCACGGCATCGTTGAATTTGAATGCGGTTTCGATTTCAGTCAGGGTTTCGCCGTCGCACTCGATATTCATGCAGACATAGTGTGCTTTGGCAAGCTTCTGAATCATGTAAGCCATCTGGCGACGGCCCCAGTCTTCGACGCGGTGAATTTTGCCGCCGCGGCTGGTCACGGTATTCTTGTAGCGCTCGATCATCGCGGGCACTTGCTCGCTTTGATCCGGATGGACAATAAAAACTATTTCATAATGACGCATGTAAGCTCCTTTTGGACAGATTGAAAAATCGCCCACCCCGGCGTCAGACGGGTGTGGGAAGAGGAAAGCCCATAATTCTACCCTGAAATTGCCGGTAATTCAACGGCTTGCCGCTTTTTGCTGCAGCAAGCCGGGAAAAAGTAGCGGATGGGCTTGCTTTCTGGCTTATGCTGTATAAAAATACAGGCTGTCGATATACACAGTTTTATGTTGTTTTTCAGGAAGGCCAGCGAGATGATCAAGCTTACCGCACGTCAGCAGCAGATATTGGGCCTCATCCAGAGTGCCATCGAAAACACCGGTTTCCCGCCCACGCGCGCAGAAATCGCCGCCGAACTGGGTTTCCGCTCGATCAATGCTGCCGAGGAACATTTGCAGGCGCTGGCGCGCAAGGGCGCAATCACGATCACGCCCGGTACCTCGCGCGGTATCCGGCTGTGCAAGGCAAATCTGTCTGCCGGGAGTGCGCAGATGACGCTGCCCCATGCCGCGTTGCAGCAACTCTCGCTGCCGCTGGTTGGACGCGTCGCCGCCGGTTCGCCGATCCTGGCGCAGGAGCACATCGAGAAGACCTACAACGTCGATTCCGGCCTGTTTTCGCAAAAGCCGGATTACCTGCTGAAGGTGCGAGGCATGTCGATGCGCGATGCGGGCATTCTCGACGGCGACCTGCTGGCGGTGAAAAAGGTTGATCACGCCCGAAATGGCCAGATCATCGTCGCACGTCTGGGCGACGACGTGACGGTCAAACGGCTGAACAAGACCGGCTCGCGCATCGAATTGCTGCCGGAAAATCCCGATTTTGAGTTGATTGCGGTCGAGGAAGGGCGCGAAGATTTCGCGCTTGAAGGCCTGGCGGTCGGATTGTTGCGGGCATGGGGCTAATTTCTGAAGCGGGAGTCGCAAGATGTCCACTTTCCAGAGCCGCATCAACACATGGCTCAGGTCTGCCGGCTGGGATGTCAGTTGCAATGAAAACCGATTGGCCGCCGCGCGCGAAGACATCCTGAGCCAGTGGCTGCTCGGCAGCCGTCGTGTCAGGCTGCGGTTGAAAATGAATTTCGATGCGGCGCACCAAACCCTGCATTTTCAGGAAACCGCAATTGAACAGTCCCGCGGGTTGCCGCCGCCGACTTTCAGCGTCACGGTCACGACTCAACATGGCAAGAATGTCAGCGAAAATCGCACCGATTCCGGCTTGGGCGGCGGCGGGAAAATGCATTACGGCAGCGCGCGGCAATGGATTGAACAGCAATGCGACAACGAAGGATGGTCATTCAAATTGGAGATCGGCGCACCTTTTTGACCGTCCGATTCCGCACTACGGATTGTGCGACCGTTTGTTTTCCCAACCAACGATGAAAGCCGGTGTAATGAATTTCACAGTTGAAGCAATCGGCGTCGTCCAGGCGGCGCGGCCGCATCCGGAAGACGACTTCTGGGGCGGCGAGCAAGCGTGCATCGTGCTTGACGAGCGCTTTCCGCCGGATGCATTGCAGGGAATCGAGGATTTTTCGCACGTTGAGGTGCTGTTCCTGTTTCATCAGGTCCAGCCTGCCAAAATCGTTAGCGGTGCGCGTCATCCGCGGAACAACGCCGAATGGCCGCTGGTCGGAATTTTCGCGCAACGCGGCAAGAACCGGCCCAACCGCATCGGCAGTACCGTCTGCCGGATCGTGCGGCGCGAGGGCCGGCGGTTGTATCTGGCCGAGCTCGATGCGATCGACGGCACCCC
>JAYFNP010000287.1:0-3179 GCA_034933385.1 Burkholderiaceae bacterium
TCACGCCCCGGTCGTTCCAGTCGGTCCAGACCAGGTCGTAGACATTTTCGACGCCTTGCAGGTACATCGTCAGACGCTCCAGTCCATAGGTGATTTCTCCCAGGATTGGATTGCAGTCAATGCCGCCGACCTGCTGGAAATAGGTGAATTGCGTGACTTCCATGCCGTTGAGCCAGACTTCCCAGCCCAAACCCCAGGCGCCGAGCGTCGGGTTTTCCCAGTCATCCTCGACGAAACGCACGTCATTTTGCTTCAGGTCCAGCCCGAGTGCCTCGAGCGATCCGAGATAGAGTTCGAGGATGTTTTCCGGCGATGGCTTGAGTACGACCTGAAACTGGTAATAGTGCTGCATCCGGTTCGGGTTTTCGCCGTAGCGGCCGTCCTTGGGGCGGCGCGATGGTTGCACGTAGCCGGCTCGCCACGGTTCCGGACCGATGGCGCGCAGGAAGGTCGCGGTGTGCGAGGTGCCCGCGCCGACTTCCATGTCGTACGGCTGGAGGATCGCGCAGCCCTGCTTGTCCCAATAATTCTGGAGTGTCAGGATGACTTGCTGAAAGGTAATCATGGTTGTTCCTTGCTGCCGTTCGGCTGGTGGCTTTGGGCAGGGATGATTCTAAACCGCCAATTTTAGCGTTTTTTGGCGCTGTCCGGCATTTCATGTGGTTTTTGACGCAGCCTGCGATAGCTTCGGAGCCGAATTTTGCACCTGCCTAGTCAGGTTACCGGCCATTCTGAACCCCAACGGTCAGCCGGTTGCGGCAGGCGTGCCCATTTCGCCAAACGACGTGATCGCATTGCCACCGCCGCGTTTGGCGTGATACATCGCGTTGTCGGCATTGGTCAGGATGGCCTCGTCGGACTTGCCATGTTCAGGATAGACGGCGATGCCGATGCTGGCCGAGATATGGATTTCATGCCCGGCCAGGTCGAACGGTTGTTGGATCGCCTGCAGGATTTTTGAAGCGACCAGGGTTGCATCCGGTTCGGCTTCAATTTTGGGCAATAGCACGACAAATTCGTCGCCGCCAATGCGCGCCGCGGTGTCCGATTCGCGGACGCAGTCTTGCAGGCGGCGCGCCACTTCCTGCAACAACAGGTCGCCGATGTTGTGGCCGAGTTGATCGTTGACGGGCTTGAATTTGTCCAGATCGACGAACATCAGCGCCGCGAGTGAATTGTTGCGGCGCGCTGTGCTCAACGCTTGTCGCAAACGGTCGGTGAACAGCGCGCGGTTCGGCAAATCGGTGAGATGGTCATAGTGTGCCAGATAGTGCATCCGCTCTTCAGTTGCCTTGCGTTCGCTGATGTCGGAAAACAGGCTGACGTAGTTGCTCAACTGTTCCTTGCTGTCTTGCACACTGCTGACGGAAATCCAGGCAACGTACGATTCGCCTCCTTTCCTGCGGTAGACAACCTCGCCTTGCCAGCTGTCGCCTTCCAGCAGCGCTTGTCGCATTGCACGTTCGGTTTCCGGGGCGATAGTGCCATCCGACAGCATGCTTGGCGGATGGCCGATGATTTCTTCGGCGCTGTAACCGGTGATTCGGGTAAATGCCGGATTGACCGCGACCACGCGTTCGTTGGCGTCGGTGACCATCAGTGCTTCGTGGGCAGTGGTAAAAACGACAGAGGCCAGACGCAACGTCTCGTCTTGTTTATGCCGTTCGCTGACGTCCGCATGCGTGCCGATCATGCGTAGCGGTTTGCCATTCGCTTCGCGGCTGACGACCATGCCGCGCATCAATATCCATTTCCAGCGGCCATCCTTGCAGCGCATCCGTGCTTCTGCCGAGAATTCTCCGGATTGTCCGGTCAGGTGCTCGTTGATTTTGTCCAGCACCTGCAGGCGATCATCCTGATGCAGATTCCGTTCCCACGATTCGTACCGGTTGTCGAGTTCATCTTCGGCATAGCCGAGGATTTCCTTCAGGCGTCGCGACAGGAACAGGTTGCCAGTGGAGATGTCCCAGTCCCACACGCCTTCGCCGGCGCCTTCGAGCGCGAATTTCCATCGATATTCGCTTTTGATCAGCTCGTGGTTCATGTCTTCCGCCATGCGCAAGGCCTGCTCGCGGCCATGGATCAGCAGACGCATCAACAGCGTCAGCAACAGGCTGGCGCCGACGCCGAAGATGGCGATCAGGCGGGGTTTGCCATTGTCGAAGCGGGCTCCCAGCGTCGGCAGTGACTGGGCTTCCAGTGTCCAGCGCTGTCCGGCAATCGTCAGCGGCCGGTAGGTTTGGAGTTGTCGGTTGCGTTGCCAGGCCGGCCCCTTGTTCTCCCTTTGTATCGCACCTGACATGCGTGTTTCGTCCGACATGTCATCGCCGTCGTAGATGGTCAGATCAAGGTGATTTTTTTGACCAGTCGATAGCGCCGAAATTAAATCATCCACGCGGAACTGCGCGTGCACCCAGCCGATGATGTTGGCACGGCGGCCGGCTTGATTCCCGGTTGCAGAGCCGTTCCGATAAATTGGCAGGTACATGACGAAACCATATTGCGCGTTTTCGTCGGTTTCCTGCCGCAAGATGACTTTGCCGGATAGCGACGGCTGGTTGAAATCGCGTGCCCGTTCCATCGCGCTCCGGCGTACCGGTTCAGCATACATGTCGTAGCCGAAGGCGCGCTGGTTGCGCTCGGTGAACGGTTCTATGTAAACAATTGACGTGATCAGGCCATTTTCATGATCTGGCCAGATTTTGTATGCGGGAAAGCCTTCGCGACGCAATGCGGCTATGTGCGCTTCTTTTTGTGCTGGCGGCACGATCAGCGAAAATCCCAAACCCTGGACTCCAGGGAGACGCACGCTGAAATCGATCGTCTTGACATAGGATTGGAACTCGGCGCGGTTAACTGCGCCGGATGAGGCAAACAGGCCTTGCAAACCATGTAGCATAAGTTCGTAGGCTTCCATCCGCAGTGCGATTTCATTCACTGCTTCCTGTACGCTGAAATCGAATTCTGCCCGCAGTTCGTTGTCTGCCTGGTCTTGCGCATTTTTCCAGAGATGGAAGGTGATCGTCAGGGAGACAAGCAGCACCAGCCACGGTAGCCATCGGTAGAGCAGACGCGGCAACCCCGGCGCGCGCGTCATGCGTGCCAGCTTGATGTCGAGGCGTCTGGCGAATCTCATCATGGGCAGATGTTTTTTCGTGGTGAGCCAGGTTTTGAATGCC
>JAYFNP010000288.1:0-4087 GCA_034933385.1 Burkholderiaceae bacterium
AACGTTCGGAAAAGGCGCAAAAACACGCGAAAAAACGCATCCGGCAACTGGCTCTGAAGGGCGATCAAACCATCCGCATCAACCAGACCGATTGTTTCGGCCGATGCAAGCAAGGACCGGTGGTCGTGGTCTATCCGGCAGGGGTCTGGTACCGTTATCGTGACAAGGACGATATCGACCGCATCGTCGCCCAGCATCTGGTCGGCGGGAAAATCGTCAAACAGTTGCTGATTTGAGAATTTTATTGGGGTATATACAAAAACATCATTATATGGCCAGACATTCTGAGGCTGTTTTTTGATACACCATACAGTATATTTTCTGGCACAATTCGCGTATGAACCGTCAAAACAAAACCTTTTTCCTCACCGGCGCGGCCGGGCAAATCGAATGCGCCCTTGACCTGCCGGAAGGTGCGCCGCGCGGCATCGCGCTGATCGCCCATCCGCATCCGCTGTTCGGCGGCACGATGGAAAACAAGGTGGTCGCCACGCTGGATCGCGCCTTCGTTTCAGTCGGCTATGCGGCTGCGCGGATGAATTTCCGCGGCGTCGGGCTGACCCAAGGCCAGCACGACGAAGGGCGCGGCGAAACCGACGACCTGGAATTGCTGCTGACCTACATGCAACAGCTTTATCCCGGCTTGCCGGTGGTGCTCGGCGGCTTTTCGTTCGGCACCTACGTGCAGGCGCAACTGCAACAACGGATGGCGGCGCGCGGCGAACCGCCACAGAGGATGATCCTGATCAGCGCCACCGCCGGCAAATGGAATCCGCCGCCGGTGCCAGCCGATACCATCCTGATGCATGGCGAACTGGACGACACCATCCTGCTGTCCGACGTGCTTGAATGGGCGCGGCCGCAAGACATTCCGGTGATCGTGATTCCCGGCGGCGACCACCTGTTCAACCGCAAACTGCACCACCTGCGGCAAATCGTCACCAGCGTCTGGCGCCCGTGATGCCGGCAACCCGATTCACTCACCTTTCGCTCAACCCGCTGTATCGACTCATCGTTTTCCCATGAAAAAATTTTTCGCTTTCGTTGTTGCCGCTCTCCTGCTGTTTTCCTCCGCCCAGGCGCAATCGCTGCCACCGCCGACCGTAGCCGCCAAATCCTGGCTGCTGCTGGATTTGAACAGCGGCCAGATGCTGGCCTCGAACGACCCCCACGCGCGCGCCGAGCCGGCGTCGCTGACCAAGCTGATGACCGCCTACATCGTGTTTGGCGCGATCCGCGACAAGAAGCTCGAACTGGATCAAACCGTCACGGTGTCGGAGCATGCGTGGAAAGTTGACGGCAGCAGCTCGAAAATGTTCATCGACCCGAAAACGCCGGTGACCATCAACGATCTGCTGCTTGGCCTGATTGTGCAATCCGGCAACGATGCCGCGGTAGCACTGGCTGAAGCGACTGCCGGCAGCGAAGAAGCCTTCGTCACGCTGATGAACCGCGAAGCGGAACGCATGGGGATGAACGAGACCCGTTTCGCCAATCCGCATGGTTTGCCGCACGCCAACAATTATTCGACCGCCTACGACCTGTCATTGCTGGCGGCGCACCTGATTGCCGACCATCCCGAGTTTTACAAGCTGTATTCAACCAAGGAATTCACCTATAACAAGATCCGCCAGCAAAACCGCAACCGGCTGCTGTGGCTGGATTCGACCGTTGATGGCCTGAAAACCGGTCACACCGAAGGCGCCGGCTATTGCCTGATCGCGTCGGCCAAGCGCCCGAGCGGCAGCGGCGAACGCCGCATGCTGACCGTCGTGCTGGGCACTTCGTCCGACCAGATGCGCGCGCAGGAAAGCCTGAAGCTGCTGAACTGGGGTTTCAGCAATTTCGACACCATCAAGCTGTACCCGCGCAACCATGTGCTGGCCACGCTCGAAATCTGGAAGGGCTCGAAAGGCGAGGTGCGCGTCGGCTTCAAGCGCGAAACCTATGTCTCGGTACCGAAAGGAACCGCGTCGCGGATGAAACCGGTGCTCGAATACCGCGAGCCGCTGCTGGCGCCGATTCAGGATGGCAGCCAGATCGCCACGCTGAAGATGATGGTCGATGGCAAGTCGGTCGGCGAATTGCCGGTGCAGGCGCTTGAATCGGTCAATCATGCCAGCGTGTTCGGACGCGCGTGGGATTCGATTCGGCTGTGGATAAAATATTGACGGGAGTGAAGATGGAAGAAGTACGTACGATTTGCAACACCGAGGCCGTCATCGAATATCCGACCGATTTCCCGATCAAGATCATGGGAGCGGCGCATGACCGCTTCGCCCAGACCATGGTCGAAGTCATCCTGCTGCACGACCCGACTTTCAGTTCGGAACGGATGGAAATGCGGGCGTCGTCAAAAGGAAGATATCTCGGCCTGACCGCCACCGTTCGCGCCACCAGCCGCGAACAGCTCGACAACCTGTATCGCGCACTGACCTCGCACCCGATGGTCAAGGTAGTGTTGTAGCCTGCCTGCGGTTCGCCAGCACGGAACTGCCGAGCGAAGCAGCGATCAGCAACGCGCCGATCATGCCGGTCACGGCTTCCGGCACTTCCAGCCCGGCACCCAGCATCATCACCACTGCCAGCGCGCCAATCGCCCAGAACGCGCCGTGCTCCAGATAGCGGTAGCGAATCAGCGTGTGATTTTCCACCAGCAGCAGCGTGAAGCTGCGCACGAACATCGCGCCGGCACCCAGTCCGAGCATGATGAAAAACAGGTTGTTGGTCAGCGCGAACGCGCCGATTACGCCGTCGAACGAAAAGCTTGAGTCGATCAGTTCCAGGTACAGGAAACCGCAGAGGCCCTGCTGTACCACCGGCACGCGCACCCTGTGGCCTTCATCGTCACCGCCCAGCAGCACGGCCATGCCCTTGCTCAGAATGTAGACAATGATGCCCCACAGGCCAGCCTCGATGAACTCACCGCGCATCGGCGCGGCCAGCATCCGTGATGCAGCCAGCAAGGTGGTCAGCGTCAGCGCCCCCTCGATCGCTTCCATCTTGCCCAGACGGGTCAGCGGCCCCTCGATCCAGCTCAGCCAGTGTTCCGTCTTGTGGCGCGCGACGAAGAATTTGAAAAACACCATCATCAGGAAAGTCGCGCCAAACGCTGCGATCTGATGATGTGCCGACGTCAGGATCTTGCTGTATTCGGCCGGCTGGTACATCGCCATTTCGACCGTGCGAATCGGATCCATGCTGCCGGCAATCGCAACCACCACCAGCGGGAAAATCAGCCGCATGCCGAACACCGCGACCACGATGCCCCAGGTCAGGAAACGCCGCCGCCAGACATCACTCCAGTTTTTCAGGATGCCGGCGTTGATCACCGCATTGTCGAACGACAGCGAGGTTTCCAGCACAGTCAGGAACAGCACGGTCAGCGCTGCCTTGGCGCCGCCGAGGACAAACGACACCCCGACGGCTGCGGAACAGAAAAAGGCCGAGCCGGCAAAATACGAGGCTGTCGTTTTACTCATTGCCGGTTCCGTCTGGATGGGTCAGTCCGAATTGTTGACGAAGCCGAGAATTTGCAACAGGCTGGTGAACAGGTTGAACAGCGACACGAACAGGCTGACCGTCGCCATGATGTAGTTGGTTTCGCCGCCGCGCACGATCTGGTTGGTTTCATACAGGATCATGCCGGACATCAGCAACACGAACAGCGCGGAAATGCCGAGGGAAAGTGCCGGAATTTGCAGGAAGATCGCCGCCAGTGCCGCCAGAAACGCGACCATCACGCCAGCCGCGAGGAAGCCGCCGAGGAACGACAGGTCGCGTTTGCTGACCAGCGCATAAGCGGACAGCGTGATGAAGATGGCGGCAGTGGCGCCCAGTGCCATCATCACCGTCATGCCGCCATTCGGCAGTTTCAGGTAAAGGCCGACGATCGGCCCGAGGGTGTAGCCCATGAAGCCGGTCAGCGCGAACGTCCAGGCGACGCCGGCGCCGCTGGTACGGTTGCGGTTGACCATGAACAGCAAGCCGAAATAGCCGACCAGCGTGATGATCAGGCCCGGATGCGGCAATTGCAGCATCAGCGCCGCGCCGGCGGTCACCGCACTGAACGCCAGACACATCGACA
>JAYFNP010000289.1:0-5326 GCA_034933385.1 Burkholderiaceae bacterium
CAGGTTGGCAAAGTCCAGCCCGGCCTTGAACTGATTGTCCAGCAGGGGTTGCCGCAGACAGGCGATGCCGTAATCCGCCTGGCTGAGTTATCCGGCTTCCATCATTGCGCTGAGAAACTCTGGGCAATGTCGGTGAGCATCGCGCTGATGACGTTCGAACTGGCAGACGCATGCGTCGCCATTGGAAGCTTCGCGGATGCGTTGCATGTAATCGACGAAACGTTCGAGATTGGCGTGGCGATCGGCGATCATCATGTCGAGGCCGAACTGCATCGGATCAGGGGCGAATTGCTGCTGGTAGCGGGCAAGGCGAATGAGGCACCAGCGGCCGCCTGTTTTAAACAGGCGCTGGCCATCGCACGACAGCAAGGGCAAAAATCTTCGAATTACGTGCTGCGACCGGTCTGGCGCGGCTGTGGCAAACGCAGGGCAGGCAGGCTCGGTGCGCAAGATTGCTGGGCGACGTCTTCGGCTGGTTCACCGAAGGGTTCGATATGCCCGATCTGCGGGATGCAAAACGGCTGCTGGATTCGCTGTGAAGATATTTTTGAATGGGTATGCGACAAAATACCCTAATGCGGCCAGATGTTCTGCGGAGATTTTTAAATACACAGGCCAGTATATTTTTAACGCGAAAATGCGCTAATGCCTGGCCTGCGCCGCATCGATGACGCGTACCGGCTTTGGCGCAAACCAGATGGCGAACGCAGCGATCACCAGCGCAATGCTGGCGTAAATCATCATATCGTTGGTGGCCAGCATTACGCTCTGGCTGGTGGTGAGTTGATCGATGATGCCGCGCGCTACCTCCGGCGTCATGCCGGATTCGACCATCGCGCGGTTGTAGGTGCCGGCGCTGTCGATCAGCCCTGACAGTTCGGCATGGTTGTAATTCGCCTTGTCTTCCCAGGCGGTGTTGACGATCGAGGTGGCGAACGCGCCAGACAGCGTGCGCAGGAAATTCATCAGCCCGGCAGCCGACGCAGTTTCCGGTTCTTCGACGCTGGCCAGCGCCAATCCGGAAAGCGGGATGAAAAAGAAAGGCAGACCGAAGCCCATCAGGAAAATCGGGGCGGCGACCCACCAGTAATTCGTGTCCGATGTCAGGAAGCTGCGCGAAAATGTGACGATGCCGAGCCACATCACGCCGCAGAACACCAGCTTGCGCGCGTCATATTTGCTCGACATCATCGCCGCTATCGGCGCGACCATGACGGCAGCGACGCCGCTCCACGCAGTCGTCTTGCCAGACCAGGTCGGGGTATAGCCCATGTTGGTTTGCAGCCATAGTGGGGTGATCACGTTGGCGGCGAAAAATGCGCCGAATGCCAGCGCAATGGTCAGCACGCTGGCGGAAAAACCGCGGTGGCGGAAAATACGCAGATCGACCACCGGGTGCCTCTCGGTCAGTTCCCAGATCAGGAAAGCGGCAAAACCGATGACGGTGACGAGAGCCAGCACGACGATGATCGGCGAAGAAAACCAGTCCAGATCCTTGCCTTCGTCGAGCATGATTTGCAGCGCGCCGACCCAGACGATCAACAGTGCCAAGCCAACCTTGTCGATGGGCGAATCATCCAGCTGCTGCTCGTAGCGCTTGAGCATTTGCCAGGCAATCCAGCCGCAGGCGAGCGCAATCGGCACGTTGATGAAAAAGATCCAGTGCCAGGTGTAGTTGTCGCACAGCCAGCCGCCGAGCACCGGCCCGACAACCGGCGCGACCAACGTAGTCATCGCCCACAGGCCATTGGCCGCGCCGGCTTTTTCCTTCGGGAAGATACGCAGCAGCAGCGTTTGTGACAATGGCATCATCGGCCCGCCGGACAGTCCTTGCAGCACGCGCGCTGCGACCAGGAACCCGAGCGATTCGGCCATGCCGCACAGAGCCGAGCAGATGCCGAACATGCCCATGGCGCAGGTGAATACGCGCACCGCCCCGAAGCGCGCTGCCAGCCAGCCGGTCAGTGGCACCGTGATTGCCTCGGCCACCGCATACGAGGTGATCACCCAGGTGCCCTGGCTGTTGGTCGCGCCGAGGTTGCCGGCAATGCTGGCAACCGAGACATTCGCGATGGTCATGTCGAGCACCGCGATGAAATTGGCGACCGCCAGCACGATGGCGGCGAGCCACAGCATGTTGCCTTGCAGCGGCTTGTTCGATTCGCTGTCCATGTCGGTATGCATGCTGCCGGTTTACTTGCCTTGTACGTTGCGGCGCGTATCGACGGTGACCGTCATCGACAGCCCGACTTGTAGCGGATTCGCTTTCAGTTCTTCCGGCTCGATGCGGATGCGCACCGGCAGCCGTTGCACCACCTTGATCCAGTTGCCGGTGGCGTTCTGCGCCGGGATCAGTGCAAAGGCTGAGCCGGTGCCGCCGGAGAAGCCCTCAACCGTGCCGTGATAGACAACCGATTTGCCATAGATGTCGGCCACCATTTCCGCTTTTTGTCCGGCGCGCACTTTTTCCAGTTGACCCTCCTTGAAATTTGCGTCGACGTGGATTTCCTGCACCGGCACGACTGCCAGCAGTGGCGCGCCGGCTTGCACTCGCTGGCCGACCTGCACCGTGCGTTTCGCTACTACGCCATCGATCGGCGCGCGCACCACGGTACGGCCCAAATCGACCTTGGCCTGATCGACGCGCGCTTTTGCCTGCGCCATCGCTGCTTTGGCGGCGGCAATCGCTGCCTTGCCGGAGGTGAAGGCATTTTGCGCTTTGGTCAGTTCGTCGCCCGAGACGGAACCGGAATCGATCAGCGCCTGGCGGCGTTTCAGATCGATGGTGGCGCGCGCGTGATCGGCTTCGGCACTCGCCAGTTGCGCCGCCGCGCGTTCGGCATCGGCTTGGGCCTGTGCCAGCGCCAGTTTCGCATCGGTGTCGTCGATCACGATCAGCACGTCGCCTTGCTTGACGCTTTGCGTATCGACCACTTTCACGCCTTGCACCGTGCCGCCGGTCGAGGGCGTGACTTGCGCGACCTCGACCGCGGTGTAGGCGTTGTCGGTCGAGGCGTAATTCGAGGAGTACAAGTACCAGTAAGCTCCATAGGCGATGGCGCCGGCGGCGACGACCACGCCGAGCAGGAGAAACAATTTTTTTCTGGGTGAGCCTTCGCCGGCGCCGGCAATCATGCTTGCTTTGTCACTCATGATTCTTTCCTTCGGTTTTCGTTTCGTGTGCAGGGGTGCGATAACCGCCGCCCAGCGCTTTGACCAGCGCCACATCGAGCGTGAACGAGCGCGATTGCAGGTCGCTTTGCGCGCGCAGTGCAGTCAACAGCGTTTCTTCGGCCGTCAGCACTTCGAGATAGTTCGCCAGGCCACCCTGATAGCGGTTATTCACGATGCGGTGCGCGTCGCGCGCAGCATCGACTGCCAGCGCCATTTTTTTGAGTTGCAGACCGAGCGCCTTCTGGCTGGTGGCAGCATCGGCCACCTGCTGCAAGGCCTGGGTGACTGTCTGGTTGTAGTTGGCGATGGCTTCATCGTGTTCAGCTTGTGCGCCGGCCAGCTGCGCTCGCAGGCGTCCGCCGTTGAAAATCGGCAGCGAAATTGCCGGACCGACGCTACCGAAATCCGAACCGGATTTGGTCAGCATGTTCAGTCCGAGCGATTGCAGGCCGATGAAGGCGGACAGGTTGACGTTCGGATAGAATTCCGCTTGCTGTTTCTCGATGCTTTTCTCCGAAGATTCCACGCGCAGCCGCGATGCCACGATGTCCGGCCTGCGGCCGAGCAATTCAAGCTGCAATGTGTTCGGCAAGCCAAAGCCTGATGCGACATTGAGCTTGGGGCGCGCAATCACCAAGCCACGATCCGGCCCGACACCGATCAGGGCGGCCAGGCGGTTGCGTTGCAGTGCGATTTGTTCGTCAAGCGTGAGCAGTTCCTCTTCGGAACTCGCCAGCCTTGACTGTGCCTGTTTGACGCTCAGCAGGCTTTCCATGCCATGCTGATGGCGGTTCTGGAACAGCTTCAGGCTTTTTTGGCGCACCGTCACGGCGGCGCGGGCCGTGTCGTGCGCGGCATACAGTCGTGCCAGTTCACCGTAAGCCGCGGCAATCGACGCAGTCAATGTCAGCTTCGCCTGTGCGGCATCGGCCGCAGCGGCTTGCCGCATTGAGATTGCCGCGGCCAGGGCGGCACGATTTTTTCCCCAGAAATCGAGTTCCCAGCTGAAATCCAGCGTGGCTTGCCCATAATCTTTCCAACCTTGCGGCACGGCGGCGCGTGGAAACAAGTAGTTGTAGCTTTGTTTCTGATCGCTGGCAGAAGCTTGCGCGTTGACTTGAGGCTGTAAAGCCGAGCCAGCTACGTTAGCGACGGATTCCGCGCGGCGCAGGCGGGCAACGGCAATCGCCATGCTGGGCGATTCTTTCAGCCCTTCGACTATCAGCGTATCCAGTTGCGCATCGCCGTAGCTTTGCCACCAGCTGTCTTGGGGCCAAGGCTTGACCGCGCCGGCCAAGGTTTGCTGTGCCTGATACTGCTCGACCGCCTTTAGCCGGGGCGTATTTTCCTGCGACGGAAGTTGTGCGCAACCGGCAAGAAAGGCTGCGCAACAGCCGAACATCAGAACCGAAACCCGTCTGGGATGGGCCAAAGAGGGAAGACAATGTGGGGCAATCACAGATTTTTTTTTTGCATAACTGTACTGTACGGTATAATTATCTTATGGTTGTTTTTCGTTGTCAATCGAAAACTGTACAGGCTGGTTTAAAAAAAAGAAATGAGAAAAAAAACCGAGGCAAAAAGGCAAGCCATTCTGAATGTCGCGACCCAGGTATTTCGCGAAATGGGATTCCAGAATGCATCCATGAATGAAATCGCCGCCCGGCTTGGTGGTTCAAAGGCGACGCTTTACAACTATTTCACGTCGAAAAACGAGATTTTCCTGGCCGTGGCGCTTGACGTCGCATCGGCGCAGGAAAACGAGGTCATTTCGCTTCTGGAAATGCCGTTTCCGGCTATTACTGAGGGCAGCCAGCATCAGGTCGAGGAGCTTTTCTCCGAGTTGCAAAGTCCAGCAGGAAATATCGAGGCCGACTTACGCCGTTTTGGTGAAAAGTTTATTAATTTTGCCTGCTCAGACGAAATGCTGGCGATTCGCCGCCTACTGATCGCCGAATCAGGGCGTTCGGATATCGGGCGTTTCTATTATGAAAGCGGCCCCCAAAAAGGTATGGAGCGGATTGCGGCCTATCTCCACGGAGCAATGAAGGCGGGGCAATTGCGCGAAGCCGATCCGGACGTAGCCGCAGCGCATCTGCGCGGCTTGCTGGAATCCGAGATTCATGAGCGGCGTTTGCTCGGGGTGGAGGAA
>JAYFNP010000290.1:0-3250 GCA_034933385.1 Burkholderiaceae bacterium
CGGCGGTCGGCCAATCGTCCAACCCTTGCGTCGCGGCTTGTTTCAGGATGACGGAAACATCCGCCGGAGTCAGTTCAATCATAAAAGCCTGTCAGAAAGTTAGGAATGTAACAGAACGGGCCGTGCCTAAAATCAGCCCGACGCCAGCGCTGCCTCGAAAAAATCGGCCATCAAGTCCTGATATTTCCGTCCGCGGATGTACTCGACCATCGCGTCGACATGCTCGCCGCCGCCGATGGTCACCAGCCGTTTCGGTTCGCCCGCCTCGGCCAGCAGCCGTACCGAATGCGAATAGGGCACGACCGCATCGCGGGTGCCATGAATCAGCAATAGCGGTGTCGGCGCAATCTTCGCGACGAACGCGGTCGCGGTGTAACTGTCGTCGAGCTGCAAGCCGGCACCCGACAGCTTGTCGTTCGCCACCGCGGAATACGAATGGAACGGCGCTTCGGCGACCACTGCGCGGATGCCTTGCGGACTGGCGCCGGAAGCAGCAATCGCAATCATCCCGCCGAGGCTCTGCCCGAACACGAACAGCTTGCTGGTGTCGATGTCAGTACGCGAGCGCAGACAATCCAGCGCCGCGACCGCATCCTCGAAGATGCCTTGCGGCTCCGGCTGACCCTCCGACTCGCCATAACCGCGATAGTCGAAGGTGAACAGGTTGTAACCGCGCGCCGGCAACCATTCGGCGAAACTCCAGTGCGCGGTCATGTTTTGCGCATTGCCGTGCAGATGGATCACGGTACCTTTCGCATCGCGCGGCGCCTCGATGCCCTGCGCGGGGATGAACCAGCCGGACAGGCGCGTGCCGTCCGGGCTGTTGAAATAAACCGGCTCATAGGCGAGGCCGGCGCGGTGCGGCGTATCGTACTGTTCGCGATCGGGATAATAGAAAAAACGGTACATGGCGGGCGGAATCAGTGAAATGACTTTAACAGTGGCAGCGCAAAGTGCGATCGTGCATCTGCGCCGATTATCTCATCGGCTGACAGCCGCTTGCCAGCGGAACGACAGCACCGCTGCAAACAATCCCCCGAGCGCGACGATGGCGGCAGCCACATACACCGCTTGCGGGCTGAAATGATCCCAGACATAGCTAAAGCCGATCCCGCCGAGCGTACCGCCGAGGCCGTAGGAGACGCTGATGTACAGCGCCTGTCCGCGCGCCTGCAGCGGTCCGGAAAACCAGCGCTGCAAAGACATGATCATCGATGAATGATGCGCGGCGAATGTCGCCGCATGCAGAACCTGCGCGATCAGCAGCAACAGCAGCGATTCCGAACCGAAACCGACCATCAAAAAACGCACCACCGCGATGCCAAGGCTGAACAACATCAGCCGCTGTACACCGACACGACGGAAGATCGGCGCCTGGTAAAAGAAAAACGCAATTTCGGCAACCACGCTTAGCGCCCACATCAGGCCGATCATCATCTTGCTGTAACCGAGTTGCTCCATGTACAGCGAAAAGAATAAGTACAGCGAAGTGTGTGCGGCGATCATCAGGCAGGCCGATGTCAGGTAAGCAATTATTTCGCGCCGTTTCAGCAACGCCATTACCGAAGGCGCCTTCTGGCGCGTCTGTGCCGGCGGCGCTTCCTTCAGCCGCATGCTGGCAAACAGCACCAGTCCGAGCAACACCAGCCCAACCCACGGGAACAGGCCGATACCGCGCCAGTCGAGCAGCAGCCCGGCCGCCATCACCGCGATAATGTAACCGACCGAGCCCCACAGCCGCAGCATGCCGTAATGCGTCAGGTCGCCCTTCATTTCGGTCAGCATCAGCGCCTCGGACATCGGCCCCTGCGCGCTGGTGAAAATGTTCAGCAGCACCATCACGATGAAAAACTGCGCGAAGGTTTCGCCGAAATACATGCCGATAAACGATGCCAACGCACCCGCGGCCGTCAGGCGCAGCACCAGCACCCGTTTTTGCAGCTTGTCGGAAATCCAGCCCCAGAGATTCGGCCCGAAAATACGCATCACCTGAATCAGCGACATCAGGATGCCAATCTGCACCGCAGTCATGCCGGCGTCGGAAAAATACAGGCTGACGTACGGCGAAAACACGCCGACGAAGCCGTAATAGCCGAAAAAGAAAAAGCCGAACTGGAAGGCTTGCTCAGGCCAGGATCGTTGCTGCACGGGAATGGATTCCGGTTAAGGTGTGCTGGCGTGCGCCAGCCGCCGTGCAGCCAGCGCACCGGCCGGGAAAGCCGTCATGCCGGTTTTTGCAGGCAAAAATATACCCCCGGCTGTATTTTTAAATAGCCAGGGAAAACGCGGCCATAATGCTATATTTTTAAGCATACCCGTCAAAAAGCGTGTAGAAATCGGGGTCATCCGGCAATTTTCGGCGTACCGCTGACCACGTCGGCGCACTGCGCGCGATGACGCAGCGCATGATCGATCAGCACCAGCGCCAGCATGGCTTCGGCAATCGGCGTCGCGCGGATGCCGACACACGGATCGTGTCGCCCAAGCGTTTCGACCGTCACTGGCTGTCCGGCGGTGTCAATCGAACGGCGCTGCAGGCGGATCGACGAAGTTGGTTTGATCGCCAGCGACACGGTTATGTCCTGACCAGTCGAAATTCCGCCCAGAATGCCGCCGGCATTATTGCCGACGAAACCGTCCGGCGTCAGTTCATCGCCATGCTCGGAACCCTTTTGCGCGACCGATGCAAAGCCAGCGCCGATCTCGACCCCCTTGACAGCATTGATACCCATCATCGCGTAAGCAATGTCGGCATCAAGCTTGTCGAACAACGGTTCCCCCAGGCCGACCGGCACCTTGCGCGCTACCACTTCGATGCGCGCGCCGATCGAATCGCCATCTTTCCTGAGCGCATCCATCGTCGCTTCCAGTCTGGCGAGCAGCGCGGCGTCGGCGGTCGCAGCGAAGAACGGGTTGTTGCCAACCTGCTCCCACGCTTCGCATGGAATCGCGATGTCGCCCAGTTGACTCATTCGGCCAACAAATGTCGTGCCGTACTTCTCCCGCAACCACTTTTTCGCGATGGCACCCGCAGCGACCACCGGTGCAGTCAGTCGTGCCGACGAGCGCCCGCCACCACGCGGATCGCGGATGCCGTATTTCTGCCAGTAGGCATAATCGGCATGGCCGGGGCGGAATTTTTCAGCGATATTGCCATAATCCTGGCTGCGCTGGTCCTGGTTCTCGATCAATAGCGCGATCGGCGTGCCGGTAGACTTTCCCTTGTACACACCGGACAGGATCTTCACCG
>JAYFNP010000291.1:0-2879 GCA_034933385.1 Burkholderiaceae bacterium
GACGATGGTTTCGACATGGTGCGTACGCAGAATTACTATTCCGGCTGGGTTGCCGATGCAATTTTTGAAACGCTGCTGACCTACGATTACCTGGCGCGCCCAGCGAAATTGGTGCCCCACACCGCCGAAACGATGCCGACCGTCACCGATCGCGGCAAAACTTATACCTTTCACATCAAAAAACATATTTATTTCGCGTCAGATCCAGCATTTAACGGCAAACGGCGTGAATTAATTGCCCAGGATTATGCGTATGCGATCAAGCGGCTGGTTGATCCGGCGAACCGTTCGCCTTCGGCCGGTTTTGTCGAAGGCAAAATCGCCGGCCTGGATGCGCTGGCGGGCAAGGCAAAGAAAAACGGTCGGTTCGACTACGATGCGCCAGTTGCCGGATTGCAAACGCCGGATCGATACACGCTGGTCATCCGACTGAACCGGCCGGATTCAAATTTCCTGTACGTGCTTGCTTATGGTGGACTGGCGGCAACGGCGCGCGAAGTGATCGAAGCCTACGGCACGCAAAGCGGACAGCATCCAGTCGGCACCGGGCCGTACCGGCTGACGCAGTATGTGCCGCGCAGCAAAATCGTGCTGGAAGCGAACCCCGATTTCCGCGGCTTCGTCTGGAATTTTGCCCCATCCAGCGATCCGGGCGACGCGCAAATCGTCAAAGACATGCAAGGCAAGCGGATGCCGCAAATCGGTCGCATCGAGATTGCCATCATCGAAGAAGAGCAATCGCGGTGGCTGGCTTTCCAGGAAGGAAAAATCGATTTCGACAAACTGCCGCAACTAGCCGCACCGAATGTACTCGACGGCAACCGCCTGAAGCCAGAATTCGCGGCCCAGGGCATTCGCCTTTATCGCATGGTCGAACCGGAAATCACTTACACCGTTTTCAATTTCCGCGATCCGATCACCGGCGGCTACAGCAAGGAAAAAATTGCCTTGCGCCGCGCGATTGCCATGGCATACAGCGTGCAGGACGAGATTGCGCTGCTGCGCAATGGTCAGGCCAGCAAGGCACAGATGATCGTGCCGGCGGGCGTCGCCGGCCATCATCCGTCATACCGCAGCAGCATCGGCTACGAACCGGAACTGGCCAATCGACTGCTCGATTATTTCGGCTACCGGCGCGGCGATGACGGCTACCGCACATTGCCCAACGGCAACCCCTTATTGCTCAAAATTCACACCGAACCCGGTGCCAGCTCGAAAATCGTGTCGGAAATCTGGAAGCGCGGACTGGATCGGATTGGCATCCGGGCAGAATTTCCTGTCAGCAATTTTGCTGACAACCTGAAAGCGGCGACCGAATGCAAATTGATGATGTGGGGGGGCGCCTGGCATGCCGATTTCCCGGAAGGCGAGAATTTCCTGCAGCTGCTGTATGGCCCGAATGCTGGTCGGGGAAACCACGGCTGCTACCAGTCGCACGCCTATGATGCGTTGTATCGCAAGGCGATTTCATTGCCGCCAGGAAAAAAACGCCACCGGCTGTATGTCCAGATGAACCGCCAGATGGAAGCGGATACCGCATGGTCGGTGCATGTCTCGCGCGTGCGCAACTGGCTGATCCGTCCCTGGATCCAGGGATTCAAGAAACACCCGATCCTGCAATCGGACTGGCAATACCTCGACATTACGCCATGACCCGGATGCTCAAGGCAAAAAAATACTGCGGTATGTATATTTTTTTGCCACCGAAAATACTGGCCCCAAAGGTATGTTTGGCAATATACCCTAGAAAAAATCCTATTTTATAGAAAGAATGACAAGTGAAAACCGCACTGGAACGACTCTGTACCGGTTTGGCAGGCCGGGCTGAAATCACCGTTGAAGATCGGCACAGCGCGCGCAGCATGGGCAGCGGACAAATGGATGTGCTGGCCACGCCGTCGATGATCGCGCTGATGGAAGCGGCCGCACGCAATGCGGTCGAACACCTGCTGCCGCCCGACCACCTGACTATCGGCACGCACCTCGACGTGCAGCATTTCGGCGCCACACCCGTCGGCAGTCACGTGATCGCGACCGCCGAATTGATTGGCATTGACGGGCGCATGCTGTCATTTCGCGTCGTTGCGCATGACGACAAGGAAATAATCGGCGAAGGGACGCATGAACGTGCGATCACCGGCATCGCCGGCTTCAGGCGGCTGATGCAAAGAAAGATGAAACGCACCGGGCCATCGGCATCGGATCAGGATTCAAGTTGACATGGCTAAATCGTAACAAAACCAGATGACAAAAAAGTAGCCCACAAATAACTTTAATCTTGACCGCAGTCATGGTGCGGGTAATAATGTTCTCGCACAATTGTGATGCAAGTTCAAGAGTCGTTATGCATGAGCAGTGATAATGCTGTGAATGTGTATATGACTTAAGGTGCAGAGTCAGGCAAATAAGCGGGAAAGCATAATTTCCGCAGTAACTGTTTCAAACAAACCTTAAGGAGAGTAGACATATGGCTACAGAAGAGAAGTATCCGAATCGGTGGATACAGCTAGCCCTGGGTATTATATGTATGGCGACTGTCGCCAACTTACAATACGGCTGGACGCTGTTCGTGCAACCGATTCAGGACAAGTTTGGCTGGTCGCGTACGGCAATTCAGTTGGCGTTCACCATCTTCATTTTCTTTGAAACGTGGTTGGTGCCGATTGAAGGTTACTGCGCTGATAAATTCGGCCCAGGCAAAACCATTATGGGCGGCGCAGTTCTGGCAGCCATTGGTTGGGTGATGAACTCCTATGCTGACAGCCTGACGTTCCTGTACGCAGCTGCCGTCGTTTCCGGCGCTGGCGCAGGTGCGGTTTACGGTACTGCAGTGGGTAACGCTGTTAAGTGGTTCCCGGACAAACGCGGTCTCGCAGCAG
>JAYFNP010000292.1:0-2709 GCA_034933385.1 Burkholderiaceae bacterium
TGCGATGCCTGCGCTGCCTGACGCCGCTGGTAATACTGCCAGCCGGACCATGCGGTATAAGCGCCCAGCACAATGATCACAACCAAGGTCACCAGGTTGCCGTGCTGTTTCCACCACGCTTTCAGCGTGTCTATCTGTTCCTGCTCTTCCAGATCGTATGCCATGTTTTCGACTCGATGTTTGATAAAGTAAATTTCAACCGCAACAGTCGCAATCGTGTTCATCCGCGCCGATCATCCGATCGACCAGATAATCGACCACGTTGTCGAATGCCACGCTCTGCTGGTTGTTTTCCTGCTCGCCCGAACGCAATGCCTTGACCGATGCCATGCTGCCGGCGATTTCATCTTCACCCAGGATGATCGCATACGCCGCGCCGCTGGCGTCGGCACGCTTCATCTGCGACTTGAAGCTGCCGGCCGCGCCACTGGCTGCGCAATGCAGCACCACGTCCAGTCCGGCATCGCGCAACCGCTCGGCCAGCACGAACGCCTGCATCTGCGCCGCCTCACCCTGATGCACCAGATACACGTCGCACAGGCTTGGCTGCATCGGTTCGCCGCTGACGCGCATCAGCTCGATCAGTCGCTCGGCTCCCATCGCAAACCCGCAGGCCGGCGTGAACTTGCCACCGAACATGCCAACCAGCGGATCGTAGCGTCCGCCGCCGCACACCGTACCCTGCGCGCCCAACTCATCGCTGACCCATTCGAACACGGTGCGATTGTAATAATCCATGCCACGCACCAGCCGCGGATTCACTGTAAACGGGATGTTATTGTGCCGCAAAACTTTTTGCACGCCCTCGAAATGCGCCAGCGATTCGGCGTCGAGATAATCGATCAGTTTCGGCGCGCCATTCACCATTTCCTGCATCGCCGGGTTTTTGGTGTCGAGGATGCGCAACGGATTGCTGTGCAGCCGCCGCTGGGCATCGCCGTCGAGCAAGTCCTGATGACGTTCAAAATAAGCAATCAGATCGGCACGATGGCGATGGCGCTCTTCGGCATTGCCGATCGAATTCAACTCGAGCCGGATGCCGGTCAGGCCGAGATCGTCCCACAGCCGCTGACACAAGATAATCAGTTCAGCGTCGATGTCAGGTCCGGCAAAACCGATGGCTTCCGCACCGATCTGGTGGAACTGGCGGTAACGGCCACGTTGTGGACGTTCGTGACGAAACATCGGCCCGGTGTACCACAGGCGCTTGGGACCGTCGTAGGTCAGGTTGTGTTCCAGTACGGAACGCACCACGCCGGCCGTGCACTCTGGACGCAACGTGAGGTTGTCGCCGTTGAGCGAATCCTCGAACGAATACATTTCTTTCTCGACGATGTCGGTCACCGCGCCAAGTCCGCGTGCGAACAACGCCGTTTCCTCGACGATTGGCGTGCGGATCTGCTGGTAACCGTAGCTCTTCAGCACCGACTGGACCGTATTCTCGAACAGTTCCCACAGCGGCGCGTCAGCCGGCAGGATGTCGTTCATCCCCTTGATGCCAATGATTTTCCTTGCTTTGTTGTTGTCTGACATTCGCGTTTCTTTTCGACCGGATCGCTATCTCAAGCCGCGGCGGCCTGCTTCCCATAATTTTTTTGTACATATTCCAGCACAATCTGCTGAAACTCTTCGGCAATATGCTGCCCACGCAGCGTCATTTTCTTTTCACCGTCAATGAATACCGGCGCTGCCGGGGTTTCGCCGGTACCCGGCAAACTAATGCCAATATTCGCATGCTTCGATTCGCCCGGTCCATTGACGATACATCCCATCACTGCAACCTGCAGGTTTTCGACACCCGGATACTGCTCTTTCCATTCCGACATGTGTTCACGCAAGAAAGTCTGGATGGCCGCCGTCAGCTCCTGGAAAACCGTCGAGGTCGTGCGTCCGCAACCTGGGCAGGACGCGACCATCGGCATGAACTGGCGCAAGCCCATCGTTTGCAGGATCTCTTGCGCAACGACGACTTCCTGTGTACGCGCACTACCCGGTTCCGGCGTCACTGATACGCGAATCGTATCGCCAATCCCTTGCTGCAGCAGCACTCCAATCGCCGCAGTCGATGCGACAATCCCTTTGCTGCCCATGCCCGCCTCGGTCAAGCCCAGGTGCAGCGGATAATCACAGCGGCGCGCAAGTTCGCGATACACCGCGATCAAATCCTGCACGCCGGATACCTTGCATGACAGGACGATACTTTCTCCCGGCAACCCCAGGCTTTCCGCCAACTGTGCACTTTCAATCGCCGACGCGATCAATGCTTCGTACATGACAGCTTGCGTACCCCAGGGAATCGCCCGCTGCGCATTTTCGTCCATGATGCGCGCCAGCAAATCCTGGTCGAGACTGCCCCAGTTGACGCCAATCCGCACCGGTTTCTGATATCTGCATGCCGCCTCGACCATCTGCGCGAACTGCGTATCGCGCTTCGCACCCTGACCAACATTGCCCGGATTGATGCGGTACTTCGACAATGCCTGAGCGCAATCCGGAAAATTCTTCAGCAGCGTGTGGCCGTTGTAATGGAAATCTCCAATCAACGGCACGTCAATGCCCATCCGATCAAGCCGCTCACGAATCGCCGGCACCGCAGCCGCCGCTTCCGGCGTATTCACCGTAATCCGCACCAGTTCCGAACCAGCCCGCGCCAAATCTGCCACTTGCACCGCAGTGCCCATCACGTCAGCCGTATCGGTATTGGTCATC
>JAYFNP010000293.1:0-2156 GCA_034933385.1 Burkholderiaceae bacterium
CTAAACAATTTGAAATTCTGCTGTTGTTGATGCAAAACAAGAATACTGTGCTGTCAAGGGAGCAGTTACTCAATGCTATTTGGGGCTATGATTTTCTCGGTAGCGAACGTGTAGTTGATTCCCATATTAAGAAACTAAGAAAACAACTTCTGTATAAAGCATATATGATCGTAACTGTATCGGGCTGTGGATATCGATTCGAGGTAAGAAACTAATGAAAAGCCCCATCATGAGAAAGCTGCTATTTGGCGACTTGCTGATTTTTCTGATATTGTTATTATTTCAATTGGGTTTTCAAACATTTCTGTTTGAACCTTATCTGGTGAGCGAGCAAAGCAAGCGGCTTACACAAAGTCTTGACGCGTTGCAATCCGCGATTGAAAAAGGTGATTCAGAAATGGCTCGGCGTCAGATTGATGATGGGATGAATCGTGGTATCGTCATGGTTGCGGAAAATCAGAACCATCAACAAATCTACGGAGAGACCATATACCAATACCAACAATGCTTTACCCTTGAAGATCAAAATGGGGGTCTATCCCGAATTATGTGTAAACGCCAAAACTGCGTAGAACGATAAGATCAGTACTGGCCGGAAAGCAGGGTTCTGCTTTCCTGCCTTGGCTGTAACGGTAGCAAAATCCAGACGGTCTGTCAAGGGCGGACGCGAAGCGGCCGTTCATTTACCCTTGACGGAACGGCTGGATTTTGCTACTTGCCAGTTACGCGGGAAGCCGGTCGGCGAAGAAAACCTCAAGCTGGGAATGGATCAAACCCCAGTCCTGCCTGCGTCCCGTCCATTTCTTCGTGATGTCCATCATCGCCAGATACAGCATTTTGAGCAGGCTGTCGTCTGTAGGAAACACGGATTTGGACTTGGTCACCTTGCGCAGCTGACGGTTGAAACCCTCGATGGCGTTGGTGGTATAGATGATCTTGCGCACCTCAGCAGGATACTTAAAATAGGTGCTCAGCCCCGCCCAGTTGGCCCGCCAGGACTGCACGGTTTTGGGGTATTTCTTGCCCCAGAGCTCCTCAAAACGATCCAACTCTGCCAGTGCGGCAGGCTCGTCCACGGCGGCGTACACGCGCTTGAGGTCGGCCATCAGCGGCTTGATATCCTTGTAGGACACAAACCGCGTGGTATTGCGGATTTGGTGGATCACGCACTTCTGAATCTGCGCCTTGGGATACACCGCCTCAATCGCATCGGGGAAACCCGTCAGGCCGTACACGCTTACGATCAGCATGTCCGTAACCCCTCGGTTTTTCAGGTTGTTCAGCACCGTCAGCCAGAACTTCGCGCTCTCGTTTTCGCCGATGTACATGCCCAGCACGTCGCGCTGGCCTTCCATGTCCAGCCCGATGACGATGTAGACGGCCTTCTTGACGATTTGCCCCTCGGCACGCACATGAAAATGGATCGCGTCCATATACACCACCGCGTAGAGCTCCTGCAGCGGGCGCGCCTGCCATTCCTTGACCACAGGGAGAATTTTGTCAGTGATGCGGCTGATGGTGCTGTCCGACACATCCAGCCCGTAGATTTCCCTGATGTGGCCTTCGATGTCGCCGGTAGTCATGCCCTTGGCATACATCGACAGGATTTTCTCCTCGATGTCGCCTGTCAGGGTGGTTTGCTGCTTTTTGACCAGTTCCGGTTCGAATTCGCCTTTCCGATCCCGGGGCACCTGAATATCCACGTCGCCGAAGCTGGTTTTCAGTGTCTTTTCGCTATGACCGTTCCGGCTGTTGTCGGTGTCCTTGTTGCGAAAATCGTACTTGCTGTAACCAAGCTCTTCATCCAGTTCGCCCTCAAGACCTTGATTCACAAAGGTTGCGATCATGTCCTTGAACAGTTCCTGGATATCCTCCATGGATTTGATGCCCGCGCCTTCCATGAGTTGTCCGAGTTGCGCCCTGCGTGCTTTTTGTTCCGGGGTAATTCTGCTCTTTGCCATACAAGAAACCTCCATGCTGTTTCTATCCTATCACAACTTGGAGGTTTACACAAAATGCGGGATGGTCTCGATAGATATCGTAATTCCGGATCAAGTAAGGATTTCATTGGTATCTTGAAATCGAAACCCCATCTCCCCATCCACATCAACCGTCACCTGATCGACGACCGCCAGCCATAGTTTTTCATCAAAAGC
>JAYFNP010000294.1:0-2295 GCA_034933385.1 Burkholderiaceae bacterium
GAAACCAGCTGGCGCATCGCGCGCCTGCGCGACAATCCGATCTGCGCTGACAGCGAGTACGATCGGATCCTCGATACCCGCGATCCGGGCATCACGCCTCAAGTGCCGTACGACCCGCAACAGGACATCGCCGCGCCATACATCGCAACCGGTGTACGGCCGAAGGTGGCGATCTTGCGCGAACAAGGCGTCAATTCGCATGTCGAAACTGCCTATGTCATGCACAAATCCGGCTTCGCGGCAATCGACGTCCATATGAGCGATCTGATTTCCGGCCGCATGAAACTTGACGATTTCCAAGGCGTCATCGCGGTCGGTGGCTTTTCCTATGGCGACGTGCTCGGCGCCGGTGAAGGCTGGGCCAAAACCATCCTGTTCAACGCGAAGTTGTCGGACCAGTTTGCCCGATTTTTTGCGCGCAGCGATAGCTTCGGCCTCGGCATTTGCAACGGCTGCCAGATGATGAGCAACCTGTCGCCGATCATCCCGGGTGCCCAGCATTGGCCGAAATTCACACGCAACAAATCCGAACAATTTGAAGCGCGCTTCGTAATGGTCGAAGTGCTGGATTCGCCATCGATCTTTTTCGCTGGAATGGCCGGCCTGCAAACGCCGATCGTGATTTCGCATGGCGAAGGTTTCGCGAACTTCTCGCAGAAGGGCGATCTTGGCAAGGCGCTGGTTGCAATGCGTTATGTGGACAACACCGGAAAACCGACCGAAACCTATCCGCTCAACCCAAATGGTTCGCCCGGCGGCATCACGTCGGTAACCACGACCGATGGGCGCTTTACCGTACTGATGCCACATGCCGAACGCGTATTCCGCTCGGTACAGCGGTCTTGGCATCCGGCAAGCTGGGGCGAAGATTCTCCGTGGATGCGAATGTTCCGCAATGCACGGAAATGGGTGGGATAAAATAGCCGCTCGCGTTTACGATTGACCAAATGCGTGGCAAAAGCTATCATCCTGTTCTTTTCGCGGCGTACTTAATATGCGCCGCCAAATGTGGAGATGTGGCCGAGAGGTCGAAGGCACTCCCCTGCTAAGGGAGCATACGGGCCAAAACTCGTATCGAGGGTTCGAATCCCTCCATCTCCGCCAAAAATTGGTAGTAACAAGTTCTAGAAAGTCCAACAAACCCGCTCTCCCACTCTCAGGATTGCGGGTTTTTTGTTTTCTAAGGGTTTATAACGTCCGTTGCCATCCGGCGAAATTGTTGGTGCATTTGTTGGTATCTGCAGTATCAACCCTTTTCAGGTACCAACAAATGGCTACGGAATTGAACAAGGACGTTGTTTATCGAACAAGGACGTTGTTTATCGCAATGCCAAGCCAGAGTCCAAACCGCATTCCCCTCACACCGACATGTTCATGATGTCGTGATAGGCTGTCACCAATTTATTGCGCGCCTGAACGGTTGCCTGAAACGAGATGTTGGCCTTTTGGATGGCAATCATCACGTCAGACAAATTCACACTGTCATCACCCGCAACGAATTTCTGCCCCAGCTGTTCTGCCTTGACTTGGGCACTGTTGACCTGGTCAAGCGATGTTTTCAATACACTGGAAAAATCTGTCTTGCCGGCCGATAGTTCTCCTTGGGCAGGACTGATTTTTCCCTGCGCACTGGCTGCAGCAGTCCTTAACTGCGCAACCATCGCGTCTATTCTGCTGGTATCAATGACACTACTCATCGTTACTCCTCATTCCGCTTTGTTCTGCCAAACCAGCGGCTCCAAATGAAGCTGGCGTTTCTGCAATTTCCATGTTGAAACATTATCATGTACGCCAAATGGCATCGTGATGAGCAAAAGGTGAAATATCGCTTTATTCATGCAATTGAAATCCGGCCCAAACACGACAATAGCTATCAAGGCATGAACCCTCATTAGTACGTAATCCAATAAACATCCATTGACCACGGTCGCGGAGACGAAACATGGCAACAGCAGGTGAACAGGCAACCGCACCAGCCTTCGCGGGCACGGCGGGAGAACAAACCATGACACAACGGTTTGGGGCTTTTTTGCGCGCGCCGGCGGCACGAGGAATTTTCCTGATGCTCGGGGCGGCAGCCATCATCGGAATCATGGTTGGCATCTGGATGTGGGGACAAAAGCCCGAGTACCGCGTGCTATTCACGAATTTTTCCGACAAGGATGGCGGCGCCATCGTCGCTTCCTTGCAGCAAATGAATGTTCCATACCAATTCGCCGAAGGTGGAAACGCTATTCTGGTGCCGGAAAAACAGGTACATGACGTACGGCTGCGGCTGGCGGCGCAGGGATTGCC